>JAYWBY010000708.1:0-8258 GCA_043781115.1 Pseudomonadota bacterium | reverse complement strand
CTCCGATCAGGTTGAGCAGCGTCGACTTCCCGGAGCCGGACGGCCCCATCAGGGCGATGATGCCGCCCTTCGGGATGTTGAAGCTGACGCTTTTCAAGGCGCTGACTTCCGTCTCGCCCATGCGGTAGCTCTTCGAGACGTCTTGGATCGTGATCAGACCGGTGCCGTGCGGCAGCTTCGACTTGTCTTGGGCTTTGTCAGTCGGCACTGCCACGCCCCGCTTCTCCGAGCGTCTTGAAGACCGCTTGGCGGTAAAACTTCAACTCGTCGAGGCTCTCTTTGATGTCGTCGAGGGCACGGTGGGCACCCTTGCGCTTGGTGAAGCGGACCTTGGGGTACCACCGCCCAGCCAACTCTTTGATCGTGCTGACGTCGACCAGCCGGTAGTGCAAATAGGTGTCGATGTCCTTCATGTAGCGGACGAGAAAGCGCCGGTCCTGCCAGACGCTGTTGCCGCAAAGCGGGCTTTCCTTCGGCCCCATGTGCTTCTTCAAAAACTCCATCGTCTGACGCTCGGCTTCCGGTAGCGTGATTTTGGAGCTGACGACCTTGGCCCAAAGACCCGACTTGGTGTGGTGCTCCTTGTTCCAGTCGTCCATGCCGTCGAACAGGGCGGCGCTTTGCTGGATGACGATCTCGGGGCCTTCCGCGAGGACGTTCAACTCGCTGTCGGTGACCAGGGTCGCCATCTCGATGATCGTGTCGCGCTCAGGGTCGAGCCCCGTCATCTCGAGGTCCATCCAGACGAGTTTCCCGGATCCGCGCTGCGCCGTACTGTCTTCCGTGGCCACGTTAACCTCAAATATTCTGGTCTTAATATAAGGTTACGGCGAGACTCAGAAAATTGCAAACGACCGCGGCAGCAGTTTTGGGCGCCTTGCCAAAGAAGTTATAATTGTCGAGCACTGCTCGCGACCTGCCTGAGAAAACCCAGCGTTCAAGTCGTCCTCACCTTCGTCCGAATCATGGATATGCAGATTTCCGAAGATAAACCCGTCAACCCACGGCAGAAAACGGTGGGCCCGTCCGCTGCGGAGCGGCTGTTTTTCGACGACTCGGAACTCGGGCAGTATTGCCGCGACTGGTACCAACAAGTGACCAGCAATCACATCCGCATGGGGCTCAAGGTCGGTGTCTTCTTCAACGCGGCCATCATCCTCACGATCTTCTTTATGGACAGCCGCCACCCGGAATTCTTGGGCCTCGTCCACGCCGGCTTCGAGGTCTTGCTAATTGCCGCGCTCTTCGTCGGAGAAGCGCACTATACCTTGCGGCGCCTTGCGGTCCTGGTGCCCGGAGCTTGCCTGATCTTCGCCTACGCCTACGTGCTCCGAATGAACCTCATTGCCGGCGAAAATCTGCGTTACATCATCGCGTCGTCGAGTCTCTTCCTGACGCTCGCTGGAGGAATGCCGTTCTTCGTGCCGCTCTTTTACAAGCGGACGATCGCCTGGGCCCTTTGCACCAACGGCCTCGCCTGGTTGATCTTGAAGGATTACATGCCTTCGACGTCCTACTACTTCATCCTCTTTTTTGTGCTTGCCGTCTCGACCTGCGCCAAGATCGTCTACGACGTCCAAATCCTGAATCACGCCGCGGCGGAGTTCTGGCTACGCCAAACGCTCGTCCTGACGGAACGCCAAAAAGCCGAACGGGACTTAGACCTAGCTCGTGAAGTTCAAGCTGCCATGTTGCCGGTGAACGGCATGGGCTTCGGCGACACCTCGGTGCACTTCCACCAGGTTCTCCACCAAAAGGTCGGCGGCGATTGGTTCGGCGTCCGCAAAACCCCGCGGGGGCTGGCGTTGGTCGTGGCCGACGCCAGCGGCAAAGGCGTCCAAGCCGCGCTCATCGTTCAAGCCGTCCAGACGCTTTGGGCGGAAGAGCCCGACGGCGCGCTCTTTGATCCCGAGGCCTGGATCGCCACCGTCAACCGCGTGTTGATCACCCTCTCGCAGCTCAAGCCGCAAACTTTGACCCTCGGCATCCTGACGATCGACGACCGTTGCTTGACCTACTGGAGCGCCGGTCACATTCCCGCTTATGTAAAACTGTCGGCGCACGGGGTGGCGGACCGCATTCACCCAATGCTGGCGCGCGGCGACATGCTGGGAATCAAGCCGACGGTCAGCCTGCGTCCAGCCATTTTGGAAGTCTTGCCGGGCACTCTGGCCTCGATCGTAATCGGCAGCGACGGCGCCTTCAGCGCCAACGTCCGCTACCATGAGGAGGATCTCGGCAAACTTTTTGTGGCCGTCGAGAAAGACGGCGAGGCGTTCGTCCGCGGCTTGGACGTCGAAGACGACCGGACGCTCGTGCACGTCAAGGTGGCGGCATGACCGAACCAGCTCGAAAATTGCCGGCAGCGCCGGACCCGACCGACCGAGGCCCCACGAACTTCTGGCCGACCGCCGTCGACGGCAAATTGGATTTGCAGCACCTGGCGAAAAGCTCCTTCGACCTGGCCAAGGGTCGCACCTTGCTCTTCCAGCGCTCGCTGATCTTCACGGCCGAAATCCCCGTCGACGGGCGAGAAGCTCGACGCCTCTTGCCGTTCGGCGTGCGCCTCGCCAACCCCGGTACCGCCATAGTCTTCGCCGCGGACCACAAGCAACCGTGCTTCGCCCACCGGTATCAAGAAGTTGCCGTCATGCTCCGCGTCCGCTCCATCGTCGGTCCTGGCCTGCTCATCGTCTGGATGCTCGTCAACGACGACTCAGCGTTGATTTACGGACGCGAAGTGCTCGGTGTGCCGAAGAAGATGGCTGCCATAACCGTGACCGAAGAGGCCAACCGCTTCGTCGCCCAGGCCGACCGCCGCGGCGAACGCATCTTTGAGCTGGCCGTCACCAAAGGCGAACTCACCTCCCCTGTCGAACCCGTATTCGCTCAACCCATCGCGGCCGTCGGCGGCTTGGGCCAAGCCTTTGCTTGGAACTTGGCGTGGGCCAGCAAGTCGCCGGAAACCATCCACTGGGCGCGCACCGGGGACGCCAAGGTACACTTCGCGCCGTCCGCTTACGATCCGATTCGCCGGCTCTTTCCCGACCTGACGCCCGTCAGCGCTCGCATCGTCGAAGTCGACGTTCGTGCGGCGCCCTTGCTTTATCCCATCGGCGTGGCGGGCCTCAAGTTTTTCATGCGCAACTACAATCTGAGGTTGCGCTGATGAGGAATAGCGGCACCAATCGACGCTATTTTCACGAGAAGGTCGTGCTGTTGACTGGTGCGGCGTCGGGACTTGGCCGTCAGGTGGCGCTTGAATTGGCCGCGCGCGGCGCCCATTTGATCTTGGTGGACATCGACGAAGAAGGCCTGCGTGGCGTGCGCGAGACGATGCGCACGCTGGGTGTCAACGTCCACACGCACGTCGTCGACGTCGCCGACGGCCAAGGCATGGCTGTGATGCGCGCGGAATTGCCCGAGGGTTTCCGCGACGTGGAATTAGTCATCTCGAACGCCGGGATCGCGGGCATGACCTTCGGCGACGAAATCTCGGGAGCGGCTGCGCGCCGAATCATGGAAGTCAACTATCTGGGATTGGTGAATCTCGTGGAACTTTTCCTGCCGGCGATGCGCGTCAAGGGACGGGGTCATTTCGTCGCCATCTCGAGCCTCGCGGGACTCCGCGGCTTGCCTCTCGGCGGGTACTATGCCGCGTCGAAGGCGGCGCAAATTCTCTTCCTCGACTGCCTGCGCATCGACTTGCATGGGTCGGGCATCAAAGTCTCGACCATTCAGCCAGGCCTGATCGACACCGGGATAAACCACGAAATAAAGCAGGTCTTCAAACTCCCGCGAATGATGAAGGCCACCTCGGCGGCGGAATCGATTCTCCGCGCCGTGGCGAAGGGCCGGCGGCTGCACGTCTTTCCGTTCAACGCCAAGGTCCTCGCTTGGGTCGACCGCCTCTTGCCTGACTTCCTCCGCGACCCATTGCTGGCGCTGCCCATCTTCTGGCGGGGCAAAGTCATTCGTACTCGAGCAGAACTGCCACGAAGTCCGGCAGGAACCGCGCCAGGCGCGCGGCCAGATACATCGGCCAGGGAAAAGCGTAAACCTTCCGACGCCGCTTGATGGCACGGAAGATCTTGGCGGCGGCGACGTCCGAGTTCATCAGCATCGGCATCTTGTGGGTCAGCTTTGCCGTCAACTCCGTGCGGATGAAGCCCGGGCAGATCGTCGTCACGTTGATGCCGAGCGGCCGAAGTTCGACGCGCATCCCCTGTAGCTGGGCGTTGAGCGCCGCCTTGCTGGCGCAGTAAACGTGGCTGAAGGGAAAGGCGTGGAAGCCGGCTAGGCTGGAAATCCCGACGATATGGCCGCACTTCCGTGCGATCATCGACGGCAGCACCGCCTCCATCGCATTAAGGGCGCCGAAGTAGTTCACGGAGAAGAGCGAAGCCGCCTTTCCGGCGTCGAACTCGCCCACTTTCAAGGGGAAGCTGACGCCAGCATTGGAAATTAGAAGGTCGCAAGGTCCAACCTCCACTGCCGCCGCTCGCATTTGAGCGAGGAGAGCCGCGCGGTCGCTGACGTCGACGACGAAGGAGAACGCCGCTCCACCCTCCGCTTTGATCTCCCGAACCAACTCGTCGAGCCGCTCGTTCCGGCGTGCGAAGAGGCCGAGGCGCGCGCCCGCGGCGGCGAACTGCAGAGCCAGGTCGCGGCCAATGCCGCTGGAAGCCCCGGTGATGTAGACGCACTGGCCCGCGTACGAGTCTTGGGTTTTGTTGCTCACGAGGCCGCCTCGAGAGTCCGCGCCGAGACCTCGCCGCCGTGCTCGTCGACTAAAACCGGGTTCCGCGCCAGGTGCCAGCAGGTTCTGACGTAACCCTGCCCCTCAGGCAGCGAACGACCGGACTTAGCGCAGAGCGCGGCAATGCGCTCATGGGCTTCGCGCAGGTGATAGTAAGGAATCCTCGGAAAGGCATGGTGGACGGAATGGAAATTCAGGCCGTTGAAGTAGCGGCTGGCGAAGCGGTTGGTGACGATGTTGCGGCAGTTGGCCAACCGGGTTTCGATCAACGAGCCCGCGTCGACGTTCAGCCCGTAATGCTCCACATGCGAACGCATCTGCATGAAGAAGCCGACGATCCGCTCGACGAAGAAGATATAGACGACGAACCGACTGCCGATGTTCAAAGCATAGACGACCGAGAGAACGACGACGAAACTGAGGCCGATGCCAATGGCGTCCGTAATCATCGCCCGGCGCACGGCCCGGTGCTCGCCCCAAAGTTTGAAACCGCGAGCGGCGTGGCGCAACAGCATGCCGACGCCGCCGTAGACGAAGAGCGCCAGCCACCATTGATTGCGTATTTGCCAGCGCCCGAAGCGTGAGGCTGCGCGGTATTCGGCCACGGTAAAAGTCGGCCGTTCCGGGTCGGCCAAATCACGACCGTTCATTTTGTGATGAAGCTTATGGAGTTCGCCGTAAAGCCCATGCGGCCAAAAGATGAAATAGGCGAAGCAGCGTGGCACGATCTCGTCGAAGTAAAGTTTGCCGCTTAGCGTGTGATGAATGGCATCGTGGCTCGTGATCATCACGGAACTGTAGAAAGTCGCCGTCGCGATGGCCAATCCAACGAAGAGCGCCGGGCTGTCGGTCCAGAAAGTGAAAAAGAGTAAGGAGTTCAACGTGACGATGTTGAACAGGGTGAGCAGCACGCCGTGACGCATCGTCACGCCCGTCAAGCCTAAGACGGCGCGCGACAAGTCTTGCGGATTTAGGCGGCGGCTTTCTTGGCTCATGCTCGACGTTCCAAGACGAGGGCGACGTAGCGCGACGCATCGGTGACGAAGCGGTGGGCGGCCGTGGCCTCGGCCAGTTGCCGCCATTCGCCGCGCGAAATACCTCTCGTCAGCGGGTTGGACCCTTGCAGGAGTCGGCGACCAAAGGCCGACTTGCCAAGGCCCACGACCACGTCGCTGAGCCACTGGAGCGGCCGCGTCACCCGAGCGCTCCAATCCCGCTCGCCCGTTAGGACGAAGCCCTGCGCCGAAGCCGCTTCGAGGTATTCGTCGTAGGCCGAGAAGTCTTGCCAACCCCAAATGCCTTGCACCAATTTGGTTCGTTTGTCGGCGAGGATGGCCGTCCGTTCGCGCGATCGCCACATGAAGTCGACGACGACCAATCGCCCGCCCGGCCGGAGCACGCGGTGCGCCTCGGCCAGGAAGCGGGCCCGATCAGGAAAATGAAAAGCCGCTTCGAGGCAAAAGACCTTGTCGAACGAAGCCTCGGGAAAGTCGAGGTTCATCGCGTCGCCTATGCCGTAGCTCAAGCCCCGCGTATGCGCGTAGAGCGTCCTGGCGACCGCGATGTTCTCCGGCAAGAGATCGACCGCGGAGACTTCCAAACCGGGGTGCGCGACGGCCAGGTAGTAGGACCCACGGCCCCGACCACAGGCGACGTCGAGAACTCGGTCGCCTCGTTGCAAGTCGAGCAAAGCTGCGGCTTGGCGAACGAGGCGCTGCTGCGCCCCGGCGAGGCGCAGAGGGTCGGGAATGAGGTTCAGAAATACCAACGGTCCGCGCCAAAAGAACGATCCCAGGTTCAAGAGCTCGGGGCCCCAACCCATGGCGCGCAGCATGCGAATGGTGATCGGCTCGCCGGCGTAAACGCCGGTAAGCGGCTGGACGTCGTCGAGCTTCTTTGCGGTTTGCATCCTTTAATTATCGGCGAAGCGAGACGAGCATGGCAATGCGGCAACGGTTGCCGGGCAATGCTTGCCGGCGGCGCTTTTAGTCACGCCTGCTATCATGGAAGTAGGAGAGATGCATGGCTTCCTCGCAAGAACGCGACATCCTTCGCCTGACCCGCGACCTCTTAGTACCTGACGATCGCACCAGCTGGTGGCACCTCGCCAAGGCCTACGTCACGTTCGGGATCCTCGCTGGGTCTTGGTGGCAACTTAGACTTTGGGGCGAAGGCCAATCCGGCTGGCGCTCAACGGTGCCTTGGTTGCTCTATCCGCTCGTTGCCATCGGCATCGGCTCTTACGTTCAGGCTCGGATAAGCGCCTTGGCCCACGAAGCGAGCCACTTTCTGCTGTTTCGCAGCCGCCGCCTGAACGAAGTCGTCGCCGACTTTGCCTGCATCTTCCCGCTTTTCGGAGCAATCAAGCGCTACCGAGAGATCCACCTGGCTCACCACTGGCATGCTAACGACCCGGAGCGGGACCCCGACTTGGCGCGCGTCACGAAACTCTTTGGACTTCGCTATCCGTTGAGTCGCAGAGACTTTTACTTCGGGTTTCTCCTCCGTCAGCTGACGCCGCCTCTGGGCATCCGTTATCTCCTGGCTTTATCTGGGCAGTATTCGTTGAAAAGCGCCGCATTGGCGGCAGACGAGGCTGGCGGCACCCCGCTCTGGCTCCGGGTTGGCTGGTATTCGACCTTGGCCGCTGGCCTGTCGCTCATGGGCCTTTGGGAGGCCTTCGCTTGGCTGTGGGTAGTGCCATTTTTGGCGGTTTTTCCGATCGTTCTGGCTCTGCGCGAAGTCTTCGAGCACGGGCAAGCCCCAAGAGCTCCGGAAATGCTCGTCAGTCGCCGCTTCGAGTTGGGCTTCCCTTGGCAAGGGATCATTTTTCCCACCGGTCTCGACAATCACCAGCTTCACCACATGTGTCCCCAAATTCCGCACTTCCGCCTCGAAGCCGCGCATCAGCGCGTCATGGAGCACTACCCGCCCTATCGCGATCAGCTGCTGAGTTGCCGGGGGGTCGATAAGCCCCGGGGGGGCGGCCCGTCAATGCTCGACGTTCTCGGCCCGAGTCATGGGAACACTGTGACCACGATGCGCAAAGAGGTGGCTTCGTGACAGAAGCGCTCCAAACAATGGACTGGTCGACGTTCGCCCTCTGGATCACGGCGGTGTCATTCGCCCGCTACTGGACCCTGGCTGGCATCCCCTACTTCGTCCTTTACGTTTGGCGCCCGACGGGTCTCGGACCGTATAAGATCCAGTCAGCGGCCCCGGCTCCGCGCGTGGTTCGCTCCGAATTCCTTTGGGGCAACGTGTCTTGCGTCTTGATCGCGGCCTCCCTCCTCGTCGCCTTCCTCGCTTGGAAGGCCGGTTGGACGCAAATCTACACAGACGAGCAGCTTCACGGTTCGTTGTGGAAATGGGGCAGCATCGCCGTGATGGCCGTCATTCATGACACCTGGTTCTACTGGACGCACCGGCTCTTGCACCATCCGCTGTTTTTCAAGCGATTTCATTCCACGCATCACCTGTCTTTAAATCCGACGCCGTG
>JAYWBY010000707.1:0-2957 GCA_043781115.1 Pseudomonadota bacterium | reverse complement strand
AGTCCCTGAGGGGAAAAAATGGGGTCAGGCAGCCGCGAGGTGCCTGACCCCATTTTTTCCACCCATCAGGGCATTTTCATTCGATCGGAGGTTTGGGGGCGGTCTCCTGCTCGACGATGGCGTCATCGAGCTTGCGGAAGGACGCTGAAGGGGTGCGCATTGGCTGTCCGGGCTTCAACGTGACGGCCTCCCAGCGCCCAACGGCGCCGGTGTGGTCGTACCGGAGCACCAGATGCTCGCGCTTTTTCTCCTTCACCGTCTCGGTGTACTGGCGGCCGAAAAGCTTGCCTCTATCAAATTCGTGACAGGGAGCTTTTGATTTTGATCATTCGCGTGGGTTATCGGAGCGATGTCTATCGGTAGATCGCCGAACGGGAGGTTCAGTTGCCAAGGTTCGTTAAATGCCGTTTTTCTTGTCCTTATCGGCATGCTCGCTGCCTGCGAAACCGAATCGCGGAAGAAGATCCTTGGCAGAGTTTCAAAGGGTCGTCGCATCAATCCACTCGATGGTTGGCGTTTCCCCCAAGCCGTGCTCGCTGTGAACGCTGACGCCAACGTCCAAATCACGTACGCAATCGATGGAGGTGCTTCGCCGTAAGCACTCTCGCCGTCGCAAACAAGTATGCTAACGTAAACGAACAACCAAGAAAACGGCTGGAGCAGGAAGTTTTGTTGGCGGAAAAAGACTCGCTCGAAGAGCAAACACAGGTGTTCAAGTCCACCAAATATAGGCCTGAGCTTGATGGCTTAAGGGCATTATCGATCATTTCCATCTTGATCAATCACTTCAACGCCGATTTGCTCCCTAGTGGCTTTCTGGGAGTAGACATTTTTTTCGTCATCTCTGGTTTTGTGATTTCAGCGTCACTTTTCAATGGAGCCGAACGGTCGTGGGAGGACTATCTACTAAGCTTTTACGCGAAGAGAGTTAAAAGAATCGTCCCCGCCTTGATCGGCTGTGTCGTCTTTTTCAGCATAATGGCCTGTCTTTTTATCCCGTCCGGCAACATGGCAGACTCATTGAAAACAGGCAGAGCAGCCCTCCTCGGTTTGTCAAATGTGTTTTTGCTAAGGACTTCCACGAACTATTTTGGCGCGCCCGCGGAACTCAATTTGTTCACCCACACCTGGTCTCTAGGTGTTGAGGAGCAATTCTATTTGGTGTTTCCCGTCTTGCTGGGGCTCGTAGGATTTAGCAGAAAGCGATCTCTTAGAAGTATCCGTAATTCTATGATTCTGGTGTCGCTTCTTTGCATCTTCTCACTCTTGCTGTTTATATATTTTGCAGAGACAAGGCCATCCTTTGCGTTTTACCTGGTATTTCCCCGTTTTTGGGAACTAGCACTGGGATGCATTACCTTTATCTTGGCCCTAAAAATATCACCGCCGATCCAGAAAAAGCTTGGGGAGCTGATATCCAATATCTCCATACTTTTCCTGATCGCCGCTTTGTTCTTAGGCAGAAATCACCAGAGCATCGCGACTGTGGCAGTTTGCCTAATCACCGCTATCGTAATCCTCTCGAGCGATTCTGAGCGGCATTTGGCCAAAATGCTTAGATCGACCTGGATCGTTCGCGTGGGGTTGATTTCTTACTCACTATACTTATGGCATTGGCCAGTCGTGGTTCTGTCACGCTGGACTGTCGGAATATCCAAACAGACGGTCCCGTTGCAGCTGCTAATCACGTTTGGCATGGCCATTGGGTCTTATCGCTTCATCGAAAAACCACTTCGCCATGCTGACTGGAGCAAATCCAGGCGAGTGACCATCGCCTATGGCATTGGAGCCTTGTTAGCCTCCGTTCTGCTCATTACGGTGATGACGGCATTCGTCGCCGAGAAGATGTACTTGGGGGTCAATGGCAATGTCAAATTTGAACAAGGCGCGGCCGTTGAAGTACCGACTTCTTGCTATCATGACGCAAAGGCGGCCAATGACATCCCGCCACTCTCATGTGGTTTGGCAGCACCATCGCCACCAAAGGGAGACGTCAAGGCCAATCGGAAAATATTTCTTCTAGGAGATTCGCATGCGATTGCTCTCCTGCCGATGATCAAAGACTTCAGCAAGGAAAAACGGGTTCATCTCTCTTTTTCCTTTGGTCATTCGTGCCCCATCCCTGCCATTAGTAGCGACTTGTTCATCGACTGCTTGGATGGATCGAAGTCTGTCTTGGCAGCACTTACTTCTCTGGTAAGCCCAGGAGACCTGGTCTTAATTGCGAACGCCTTTGAAGGATATGGATTGACCAGGAAGGCGGTCGATTATCGCGAACGGGTAGAATATGCGCGAAAGGCAATTGATGGACTTGCTAGGCAACTAGCCGCCAAGCATGTGCGTTTGCTGATTTTTGGATCAAAGCCCCGATTCTGGGCTCTCGCCACCGGCAGCTATTGTATTGAAGAATGGTTCAGGGCAGGGACCCAAACCTCGGCCAAATGCATAGTGGATAGGGAAGATCAGCTTCTGGATCGCGATCTCCTATTCGAAGCATTCAATAGGATTGAACGAGAAAACCCAAACACCACTGTCGTAAATTTGTTCAACTATCTTTGTCCAAGAAAAGCATGCGTCGTTTATATCAACGAGAGTCGGAAGTTACTGTTTACGGATTCAAATCACATTAATCCGCAGTTCTTTCTCGACAACAAATCAGAATTTGAACGCATCCTAGACTCTAGTTTTGAGCGTTGAGACGTTTGCAAAGATGCAAATCGACTGTCCCACTTCTAGTTGCCGGTTATCTGCGATGAAGAAGAGGATCGCTTTTCTATTTATCTCTATTGCTGTCGGTTGCGTTCATGACACTTTGCCCCCCCCTTCAAGCGCGGCGAGTGGGTCTACATGTGCAACGCGTCTATTTTGCCCCTTCCGGATCGGGCCTTCACTCCTGAGTGGAGATATATCGGTAACCTTCCAGGATCGTCGTGGTCGATCTAAAGTGGGTCATACGC
>JAYWBY010000706.1:0-20911 GCA_043781115.1 Pseudomonadota bacterium | reverse complement strand
CAATACTTTAGCATACCCTATCGCGCCGATCAAAACCGGCCCCGAGCCTTACCTCTCGTCGTTGCCTTTGGGTTTGGAACGATGTTAGGATAACTTTTGTTTTATTTACAAGGGGGTTAGCCCCATCGGAGAGAGTGATGTCGAAAGCGGACGTAGCCGCAGAACGCAAAGACCAGATCGTCCGGGCGACCGTCGACTGCATCACCAAATATGGTTACCACAACTTCTCGATGCAGGACGTGGCGCGCACAGCCGGGGTCAGCAAGGGGATCATTCACTACTACTTCTTGAATAAAGATGAGTTGATGATGTCGGTCCTGGACAAGGTCGCCGGCGACATTGAGCGCGTCTTGGCGTCCGAGATGGAGTCGATCACCGACGCCCGCCGCAAGTTGGAAGTCTTCATCGACGTCTGCTTCGACATCGTGAGAAGCACGAAGGAATACTATCAAGTCAACATGGACTTCTGGACCCAGATCAACCAGAAGGACGAAGTCCGCAAGGTCATCGCTCGTCACTACGCCAAGTTCCGGGAATCGGCCGGCATCATCATTCGCGAAGGCGTCGCTTCAGGCGTCTTCCGCCAGGTCGACCCCAAGGAATATGGCTCCTACGTCGTCGCCGTGATCGACGGCCTGAGCTTGCAGTGGCTGTTCGACGAAACCGCCTTTGATTATGACGGAATCATCAAGAAGGCCGGGCGACTCTTGCTCGATGGCTTGAAAAAGTAACCGGCAATTCTGGCGGTCGAGCGCATGTCTGAGCCCCAAACTCCAGTAGTCGAGCAGGTCAAAAAGCTCGTCGCTGAAGTCGACGCGGCGATGCCCTTGTCGGCGGAGCAGCGCGCCAACATGCTTGAGACGTTCGAGCAGTATGAATGCTGGGGTCCCTATTTTCGCTTGCTCAAGCGCTGCATCGAGAACCCGACGACGCGCCAGCTGAGTGACTACGTGCGTTTGGCGCGCGTTCAAAATCTCTATTTGGAGGACGTGTTCGCGGCGTCCGACACCGCGGCGATGATGGTGGCGGAGCTTAAGCTCGCCTACCCTCGCTTCAGCGAAGAAGTCTTGCCGCAAGTCATCGAGTTCGAGGACTTCGCCGCGGAAGCGACGATTTTAAGCGCTGTCTGTGACCGGCTGCCGGCGCCGACCGACCACGTCGCCTGCCTCGAGCGCCTCTGCATGCTCTACGAGAAGAAGACGCACAACGAGCAGCAGCTCGGCAAGACCTACGAAAAGTTGCTGTCGATCGACCCACGCAACGTCAAGGCTCTCCGGTATTTCAAACTCGTGTTCACGCAGAACAACGAGTGGGAAGAAGTCGTCGGCATCCTGAAGACGCTAATTACCTGTGTCAATCACCCCCAAGAACTCTTCCGCGTCGCGCAGGAGCTTGCGGCGATCTTCCTGTATCAACTCGACATGGCGGAAGAAGCGATTCACGTCTTGGAGACCTACTGCTCCGACAGTCCGCTCGACACGTCGACGATTCTCTATGACGCCTATCAACGACTCGCCGACTGGCAGGGCTGTCTGAAAGTGTTGCGTCAGTGCGTCCTGAACGTCGACGACGATTCGGGGCGTGCGGTTCTGCACTACAAGATCGGCGGGCTCCTCGAACAAACCGGCGATCTCGATAACGCCAGGGAGAATTTCGCCAAAGCCGCGACGCTTTGGCCGCAGTTCCTTGACGCCATCGAAGGTGTGATCAACATCGGCATCGCCAAGCAGGATTGGAAGCTCGTCGAGTCCTGGCTGACGACCCTAGAAGGACGCGTCACCGACGACCGTTTGAAAGTCCAGCTGCGCCAAGCGCAAAAGCGGGTTGAAGACGGGCAAAAGCATGCCAAGCCCGGCTGACGCGCAGTTATACTCCATCAAGCGTCGGCGAGCTCCGTGCCGGCTGACCCTGGAAGCTGGCGCCATGTTGAGCCGTGGCCTGGCGGAATTCGCGCCACGACGCATCAGCTACCCGAAGTTGGCGGCAACCGTCGTCCGGCAGATCGCTTTCAAAGCTTCGGCGCCCTTTTCGACGGCGGCGCTTTTCATGCCGCTCGGAGGCCAAGACGCCGAGACGACGCTCAGTCATTTGGGCGACGTACCAGAGCTGATGCTCGGAGCTCCAATCTTTCCGGGGTTTCTCGACTACTTGAGCGCCGGTTCCGGCCGCCGCGTCGTCGCCGTCCTCGGGAGAGGGGAGACGCCAGCGGACGATTCGCACGCCGCGTTCGCCAAATCATTGGCTGGCTATAGTCCATTGCTTGAGCAACGCACCGCTCAGGAATTCTTGACGCGTTTTCGCGAAGCCAACGCGCTCGGAACGTTCTTCCCCGCGGCCTTCGATCGCGACTTGGTCGTCGTTGAAGAGCGGCCCGGGAAGGCGCACGCGCTGCAGTTGGAAGAAGCGACGATCAAGGCGCAATTGAAGAAATGGCAAAACCTTACAGCCCGCACGCCGGGGGACGTAACGCGACACGCCGCGGAGACTGCCGACGGCTTCGGAGTCGGCGCCCTGGTCCTCGGTTCGCCAGACGACGACAAACCCGCACGGTCTTCTCGCCGCGTTCAGTTTGCCTCCCTCGACGTCCAGTTCGCGGAAGAGGCCGTCGGTCTCGACACCGGGCCGCGAATCAGGGAATTGGCCACGGCGTGGCTGGCGGAAATCAGCAGCGTCCCGCTCACCAAGATCCGGCGCGTCGTGGTGTCGGCGCCCTGGCTCGCCGTCGCGGCGCAAATTGGCGGGGCGTTCTCGGTGCCCGGCGGCCGTGGCCCGGAGATTCTTTATCCCGACCAAATATTCGGCTGGCAGCCGTTCTTGTCTTTGATCTTCACGCTCTATCAAACGGACTTGCCGGCGTTGTTCGTCTATACGGGCCGGTACCCGGAAGTGCATTTCGCGGCGGTGTGGTCATGACACCGGAGCGCCTGCCAAATGACGTATTACTCATTCGCCTTCCGCCCGATCTTTGTCTTTACGAGAGCCGGGGCGAGGCGGCGCTGAAAACCTTGACGCAGTTGGCGGAGGATCTGCATCGCCAGCCGACCGCCAAGATCCGTGGCGTGTTGCTTTTGCAGGAAGAAGCGGCTGACGACCGTACTTCGACTTGGCTCGACGAACTGGACCGCGAAGTGCTATTCCGCGACCTCGCCAATCGCATCGACTCCTATCGTTGGGTTCTGTCACTGATTCGCAACGCGCCGGTCCCCTGGGTCTATGCGGCGGCTGCCGACTGCTTGGGGAGCCACTGGGAGTTGGCGCTCTCTTGCCAGCGGAGATATTGGTACGCGAGCGACAGCCAGCTCGGCTTTCCTGAGATCGCCGTCGGTGCGTTCCCGCCGGGCGGCGTCATCGAGTCGCTCAGCCGCCGCACCGGTCGCACGCGCGAGCGTTGGCAAGGCAAGCCGCTTTTCTCCGCGGTCGAGGCCCTGAGCGACGGCTTGATCCATTTTTGCCTGCCGGCTTCCAACTGGAAGGCCGATGCCGTGGCGATGTTCCAGGAGATGCTCCGGGTGAACCCGAAGTCGGGCGTTCGCGAAAGCCGCCGCAAGCGCAGCAAGGAAGTCTTCGACATCGCGGCCGACAACCAGTCGCGACAAGCGGCTTACGAGCAGCTCGAGACGGTGTGGAAGCAAGAGCAGATCAAGGCTCACAAGACGCCCTCCGCATGGGACTATTGCTGGCAGCTCGTCAAAGAGCGCGGCAAGTTGAAGGACCCGCGTCAGCTCGGCGCTTTGATCGGGCACATCGCCGCACGACACTTTCTGTCGCGCGGCTATATCTCGTGGCTGACGACGCACTTAGTGGAAGTGGCCGTCGTCGACCCGTCGGATTCCGCCGTCGCTTGCATGCCGCCCGTGATCATCGACATGAATTTCGGGGCGCCGCCGACCGAAGTCCTGGTTCGCCTCCTGAGGCACCGCCTGCGCGTCGTCTTCGTGGCGAGCGAGGCGAAAACGTTGGCGATCGCGCTCAATCTCTTATTCAACCGCATCGAGCGCGCGACCTCAGCTTCGGTAGCACTCGAACTCTGGGAACCGAACGTTACCTGGTACCAAGGGAATCCTGACGAGGCGCGCAGTTTGGTGCTTCGCTGGTCGGTGGACGACCGCTTCGTCGTGACCAGCAACTCCCAGTCGAAGTCCTTCGTTCGCCTCGAAGGCAACGGCAGCGGAGCCCAGCCTGGACTCATGGAATGGCAGAACGACGCGACACCCCCGCCTCCGCTGAGTCCAGAGGAGCGCACGCTCGTCGGTATGACCTCGACGGGGCTGATTCGCACCCAGCCCGGGCAAGAGAAGACATTGCCCTTGTCGGTGCACATGCGTTCGCTCTTTTTCGAGGAAATGCTGCGCATAAGTCGCAACGTCGAATTCGACGTCGGCACGGTGGCCGAAGGCCTACGTGCCAACGAGTGGAGTTTTGCCGGCGACGATGACGCTTGGGACCGGTTTCTCAAAGCGCGTCACGATGCCTATCCCTTCGACGCGGAGCTCTTGCGTTTCGGCGTCAGCCCGATCGAGCGCTCGCACTGGGAGATCGGCAGCTGGAAGCACGCGCGCACCCTCGGCAAGCGCACGGCTCCACAAGCGCCGGTGCGTCGGTGGAACGCCACCGCCATCAGCCAACACATGGCGATGTTCTCGGGACTGCTCGCTCAAGCCGTGAGCCAAAGTCAAAGGGTCGTCGACGCCGCTACGGCGGACTATCTTTGCGCGATGGCTCTCGGTTTTCCTAAATCTTACGGCACCCCGCTGGCGTTCTTGAAAGAACGGGGGCAGCGGCGTGTCGAATTTTATGCCGCGACCCATTGGCCTTTGTTGCCAGTAGGTACGCCGGGGAGTTCCGACCATGCCACCAAGCTCTGACCAAGGCTTTATCCCTCGCCTTCGGGAGGCCATCAATACCACGGGCAATTGCCTCTGCGTCGGCATCGACCCCCACGTCGACAAACTGCCGGATTTTTTCGCCAAGGAACTGGCCGAGGCCGGTGCGGAAAAGTATCTTGAGCGCTGGGGCTTTGCGCTAGTTGACGCCGCCGTCGGCAAAGTTCCGGCCGTGAAGCCGCAAAGCGCTTTCTTCGAAGCCTTCGGCCCTCCGGGCTTCGCCGCGTTGAAGAGCGTCATGCTCCGCGCTCGTGCCAAAGGTCTCCTTACCGTACTCGACGCCAAACGCGGAGACATGTCGTCGACCATGGTTGCATATGGGCGCATGGCCTTCGACGAAATGCAGGCGCATGCGTTGACGGTGACTCCTTACATCGGCCTCGACGCGGTGGAAGCGCTTCTGCCATGGCTCAGAAAGGGCGCCGGGGTCTACGTGCTCTGGGTGAGTTCGAATCCTGGCGGCGGGCTTTTGCAAGAGCTTCGCCTAGCCAGCGGCAACATCCCGCTCTATGAACATTTGTTCGGAAAGTTGCAGACGGCGTTTCGAGAGAACAAGGTCGAGGCCGCGCTCGGCTTAGTCCTCGGCGCGACGAAAGTCGACGAGTTGTCCCCCGCTCTTCTCGCGAAACTGGCCGAAGTGTCCCTCCTGGTGCCCGGAGTCGGCGCCCAGGGCGGTTCCGTAACCCCCAAGATCCAAGGGCTGATGAACGCTTCTCGAGCAGTTTTGGTGGCTCAGTCGCGGTCATTGAGCGAAGCTGAGGACGGTCACCTAACTTGGCAAAAATACATGGATAATGTCGAATCGCGAATTAGGGGAGCGGCGTCGGCAGTGCGCCTCTAGGTCGCGGCCTGGCGCTTCTCGGCGAGGTTCGCCGTTTAGAGAGAGTAGCGTCGGAGGATCGAGCGTGAGGCAGAACACCGTCAAATGGATTCTTCTGGCTGGAGCGCTCGCCAGCTCTCGTGTCGCAAGGGCGGTCGCAGAGGCTCCCGTCTACGTTCTCGCCGTCGGCAACAGCGAGTCGTTCGACCCCGACCTCCCGGTGTTGAAGTACCCTAGCGACGATCTTAAGCGCTTCGTCAACGTCATGACGAGAACCGGAGAAGTGCCGGCATCCCACGTCTTCACTGTCCTCGACGGTTCCATCGCCAAGGTTCGCCAGGCCGTGAGGGAAGTCACCGCCTTGGCGAAGGCCGGACCGAAAAGCCAACGCAGCAAGTTCGTCTTCTATTTCACCGGACACTCCGACGCCACGGGGCTCCACCTTGCCGACGGTCTGCTCTTGAAAGACGAGCTCCACGCTTTAATTGCAGGCGTGCCCGCGGAAACGCGCATAGCGCTCCTCGACAGCTGCTATTCGGGGGCTTTAGCGTCGAAGGGCGTCAAAGCCGCGGACGGCTTCGTGGTGCCTCAGGCCGAGTTCGACGAACCGAGCGGATCGGTCTTTCTTGCGGCGACTTCAGCTTCGGACGTGGCGTTTGAGATCGAGGAGCTAAAGGGCAGCCTCTTCACCCACCACTTGGTCGAAGGCTTGTACGGCGGGGCTGACGCCAATCAGGACGGCCTCGTGACCATCGACGAACTCTATCAATACGTTTATAAGCGCATGAGCTCGGAGGCCACGGCCTTGCCCTCTCGCGCCGTGCAGAAGCCCGAGTACCGAGTAGATCTGCATGGCCGGGGTGCCTTGATCCTTTCGTATCTCGACCAAACCACGACTACCGTGACCATTGATCCGGACGTCACCGGCGATCTGCTGCTAGTCTCGGACAACGGTCTACAAATCTTCCGCTTGTCCAAGACCGATTCGGCGCCGCTGAAGATGAAGCTGGTTCCCGGCGACTATTCGGTGACACTTAAGAAGGCCGGCAGCCTCGGTCGCGCGTCGCTCAAGGTGAAAGCCCTGGGCTCGCGCACGCTTGCCGCCAAGGACTTCAACATGGAGCGGCACGACGACCTCGCGGCCGTGGCGAAGGGTGCGAGGCCGCACTCTCGTTGGGGGTTTGGCGCCGGACTCAACACCAGTTCTTACGCGGCGATCGGTCCGCAAGTGGAACTCCAAAGCGCGACGCGTTCCGTGCGCGTCGAGTCGTCCGATTGGCGAGCGGTCGCCTATTTCGGCGGCCATCAAAACCGCTTGGTTTACCTCGAGCAAACCGGAAAAGCGAACGCCCTCGCTGCCCTCGTCGGCATCCAAGGCAGCACGTTGTCCAGTTACGGAGTCGAAGGCGAACAATGGCAACTGCTCGTCGGCGGCGGCGCCGACTACATGTGGGCCCACTGGGACGAGGGCGACGCGGCGGTGCGAAGGTTCGACCCCTTGATTCCGAAGATCGCGCTCGGTGTCGGCACGTCGTTCATCGATGTGTCCGGGCGAACGCTCGGCCTGGCATTTCGCCGCGAATGGCCGTTCGCGAAGGACGAAAACGGCGACGTCTTGGCGTTTGGCGCCAACGTCTTCACCCTATCCGTCGAATGGTGAGGTAACCCTATGCCATGCTTCGCCAAACCCATGGCATGCTTCGCCAAACAGGGTATCATCGCCTCAAATAGACGCGAAGGAGCGCCAGCTCATCATCGATTGCTCGGACAAAGCAACCATCGACCGGCTTTACGGCAAGCTGGTTCGCGCGGCGATTTCCAAGGCTCAGTCTGTCGTCGGCCGGGCCGACGTCGCGGCCGAGATCGCGCACGACTCCTTCATCAAGTTGTGGCAGGGCGGCGGCCAATTTCCGAACGAGAAGGCAGTATACGCTTGGGTGTACAAAACCTGTCACCGCGCCGCAATCGACCATTTGCGTTCCGCGGCACACAAGCGCGAGGACTACAACCGGGCCGACGAGTCGGCGCTCGACTTCGCCGCCGACTCTGGGGCCGCCAACCAGGGCGATCAACTCATGAACCGCGAGCTGGTGCAACGATACCTTCGGGTGCTGAAGCCCGACGAAGCCGAAGTCTTCCTCTACGTCGCGCTTGACGGCATGACGCAAGCGGAGGTCGTGGAGACCACGGGTCTATCCCGTCGCACGGTCCAAAGGCTCCTTGAGCGGGCCGAGGCCAAATTCCAGGGGACGCGCGCCAATGCCGACTAAAGAACAGGATCCGAAAGTGTCTCGCTTCGACAAACATCTCAACCTTTTGGGTTTGGACGGCAAGGCGCCTTTGCCTGAGCGAGAACTAGCCGCCGATCGGTTGCTCATGGAGCAAGCGCAGCCGAAGAGACTGGTATTTCCGTCCGAGCGTTCCGAGCCGGCTCGGCGTCAACAAGCCGCGGCGCTCTTCAAAGACTTCGGCGCGCGGTGGATGGCGGGAGGAGCGTTGCTCGTCGCGGCGACCGTCGCGGCGCTCGTCTACCAGCAGCGCCAGTCGCCGGAGGAAGGTCGCTATACGGTGAAAGGCGCCGCTAACGTCGAAGTGTTTTTCGAACAGAAGGGCGCGGTAGCGCCTTGGACCCCGGGTGTCCATCTGGATGAAGGCGCGAAGGTGCGAGCCGAGGTTTTGGCGGTCAAACCGTCCCTGGCCTTCTGGGCAGTGACGGGTCGCGGCGGCAAACTGCTCAACACCGCGAGTTGGATCTGGGAAAACCGGCAGCTGCTGACTGCGGGGGAAAAGAAATTTTTCCAGGGCAGCCTCGAACTAGCCGGCGCCAGCGAAGGTGAAGTCTTGACGGTCGCGGTTTGTCCGACGGAAGACTTCAACGAAGAGGCGAAGAACAACGCGGAAATCGCGGCGGGGCTCTTCAGGAGCCCGGCGGCGACCTTGCCCGGTTGCCATTTGCAGCATTTTCCGCTTCGCGACTAAGGTCCCGAGAGCCGTGTCGTTCTTGCCACGAGCGCCAGAGTTCGTTGTGGTCCAAAGGCCACAACGCCGCGCGAGGAACCCTGCGTCCGCATGCCGATCCTTAAATAATACTACATTATTGATATCTTGCATAAGACCCGGCCCTGCTCGGCAAGGGGTACGCGTCTTGCTCTCCTCTACCCACGGAGCAATTCACGTCTTCGGAGGTCAGCCGCTTGATGGACCGTCTGCAAAGCACGCTAAGGCGCAAAGTTCGCTTCGTCGGCATCGGTCTGCACTCCGGGCGTTCGGTCAGCGTCGAGATTTTACCGGCTCGCGCGAATTCGGGAATCGTTTTTCACCGGACCGATGCGCCGCTTTCCGCTCCGATTCTGGCAGTCGCGGCCAACATCACTAATTCGGAGCTTTCGACCACCATCGGCCACGGCGGCCATGCCGTCGCGACCGTCGAACACCTGATGGCGGCGTTTGCGGGCCTCGGCATCGACAATGCCCTCGTGCGCATCGACGGCCCCGAAGTCCCGATCCTCGATGGCAGCTCGGCCCCGTTCGTCGATGCTCTTCTCGCCGCGGGAGTCAGCAAAGTCGACGGTTATCGCCGGCTTCTAGTCATAAAGGAAGCCTTCGAAGTTCGCGTTGGCGACCGTGTCATGCGCGCCGAACCGGCGAGTCGGCTGCGCTTTCAATGCCAAATCGACTACCCGAGCGCCGCGATCGGCCGTCAAAACCTCGAGCTTACCTTCAGCCGCTCGAGCTTCCTCGAACTCTGCGAGTCGCGGACTTTCTGCCACGTGAACGAAGTCGACGCGATGCGAGCCCACGGTTTGGCGCTCGGCGGCTCTCTCGACAACGCCATCGTCGTCAACGACACCACCGTCATGAATGCCGAGGGGCTCAGGACGAGCGACGAATTCGTGCGCCACAAGCTCCTCGACTGCATCGGCGACTTGGCGCTTCTCGGCGCGCCACTGATTGGGCGCATCAGCTTAGAGAAGGCGGGCCACGCCGTGCACGCCAAGTTCATGCACGAACTTTTGGCGCGTAAGGTGGACTTAATCGCGGTCGTGGAGATTGGTGCTTTCCGTGACAAAAAGCCCGCGATGTCCGACGGAGCTCAGGCCTTGGCCGCCGCCGCAGCGATCTACGGTTGAGCGACAAGGTTCCCCGACAGCGTTGACGAGGTGCACAGGCTCCCGCTGACCTCACGGGTCGGCTAGAAACTTCAGTATCGCGCTTACCGCCAGGTCCCGAATGGGGTCGTCCTCAAGCAGAATCTCGTGAAAGCTTCCGGCAAGCCTCACCTTCGTGCAGGTCGTCCGGGCGCAAAACTCATCCTGACGGAAAGGTTTGACGTAGAAATCGTCACCGGCCTGCAAGAGCAAGATCGGCGCTTTAATCGCCGTTGCCGAGTCGAGGATGCGGCGGCTAGCGGCAATGGTTTCCCGGAGCCAGCGATTGCTCGCCCCGCGGATCAGTAGCTGCGGCTTTTTCCAAACCATGGCTTTGAGGTACTCGAACCTGGACCGCGAGTGCGTCAGGTGGTTGTCCTCGAACTGATATTTGTCGGCGTCAAAGCTGCCTTGCGTGAAGGCATAGCGCTCGCAACGTCCGACGGCGCAAGAGGCTCGCACGATGAAAAGCGCCAGCCATTCGGGCATCCAGTGGGTGTTGATCTCGAAGTAAGGAGCCGAGAACACCATCTTGCGAAAGGCTTCGGGATGGCGCGCTGCGTAAAAAGCCGAAATGAGGCCGCCGGTCGAGTGCGAGATTAGCGCCGGCGGCGAGGTTTCCCGCGGTTTGACGACCTTCTCGACGAAGAGTCCGAGGTCGTCGACATAATCGTCGAAATTCTCGACGTAACCGACCTCAGGGTCCGAAATCAGGCGGGCCGAGAGGCCCTGTCCCCGGTGATCGTAGGAATAGACGGTGTATCCCGCGGCATTGAGCTGCTGCTCCAGCTCTTCGTACATCATTTGCGTTTCGCTGTAACCGTTCACCATGACGACCGCCCCTTTGGGCAAAGGCGCTTGAAAGATGCGAAACTGGAGCGGCAGATCGCCTTTGCCGGCGAACACTCCCTCGACCGGGGCCGCATGAGCCCAGCTCGAAAGGCAGAGCGCTAAGGTCAACCAGGCATACCGACTAACTGGCATTCGGCACGGCGCCTGAGAGGAGTTCGCTGGCAACGTCCATCCATCCGAGTTCATGTAGCTTCTTCAACGTGTTCGAAAGCGGCCGGATGAATTCCGTTTGGACCGCCAACTTGCTCCAATCGGACATGGCGACGATGGAGCGGGTCGCGTCCTTATCCGCGAGGCGCATGGCCAACCGCAGCAATTGAAAGACGACGGAAACGTTGGCGCTGTGGCGCGGCAGATGCGGTTTGAGTGCCTGCATCGCGGTGATGGAGAAGTCGCGGCTGTTGCCCTCTTCGTTGGCGATCATCGCCATGTAAAGCGCCACTTCTTCGCTTTGAGGGGCGAGGCGGCGGCACTCAGTCACGGCGTTGAATGCCGCCTTCAACGCACCGGACACATGATGCGCCTTGGCGAGTTGAAACCAGGCCATGAGTTCGCTCGGGCTCAAGCCGACGGCGATATTCAAGGCTTCAATCGCTTCCTTCGGGCGGCCGAGTTCGAGGAGCGCTTGGCCTTGCAGGGTGAAGATCGAGGCGAAGGGCTCCTCGACCTTGTCGCATTCGGCGACGCAGTCCTCGAGGTTGCCGGCGTTCAGCGCCGTCCAAGCGGCAAGAAAACGCAGAAATAGCAGCCCGGTCCGATCGGCGCCTGCTTGCATGACGTCGAAAAAAATCGTGGTCTGGCCGGCGCGAATGGCGGCTTCGCCGAACTCGCCGATCAAGTCGACGAGCTCCGCATCGCAATTTTGCGCAAGCTGTTCTGCGCCGAGGAAGTCCGCCAAAGGTTCGGAGGTCTGGTCGAGAAATCGCCGAAAGCCTTGCACCCAAAGTCTGACGGCGCTCTCTCCATCGGCCGACAAGGCTTGGCAGGTCGCGAACAAAAGTCCGTCAGCCAGTTGAGAAGCGGCAGGCGGGGACGACAGCGATTCCTGATACCACCGGGCGAGGCCGGGATAGTCTTGCAGTTTGCCGGAGTCTTCCATGACTGTCCTTGACCTCGACCGTGGCTGGCCGCAGTTCCTTTATTTTAGCATTCGCGCGAGGCCGCGACCAAATGCGCCGGGATGGCCGGGAGCCTTGTCCGCCAAGGACCCGAGCGTTTCGCTTCCTTACTCATAAGGAACGCTCTAGACATCAATCAAGATGGCTGTTTGGCTCTTCGGATTTTGCTTGGGCGTGTTCGCGGGACGGGGTTTTTCGGGGGCCTATGAACTTAGGTCCGCGCTGCCCGCGGGCTTCCTGCTCTTGGTTTTTGCTGGCGTCCCATGCTTGTTTTTCGCCAAACGCCGGGCTCAATTTGGCGGGCTAGCGACGTTGACGCTAGCTGTCGCCGCGGCTTTTTGGGGTTTTGCGCACGCGGCGCCCGTTTTCGTCGGCGAACCGACGGAAGGGACGGTCGTCGACGCATCGTCCAGCTTGGCCGACTACACTCCCGTTCTCGTCGAGGCAAAGGGTGGCGTGTACGAAACGGCCGCCGCCGCGAGCGTCGGAGCGATGGGCGAGCTATCGTACGGCGGCGGCGTGTCGCCATTCTCGGAAGGTCGCGACCGGTTTCTGGTGAGATTCGATCCCCGGCGTCTAGCGCACGAGCCCCTTATGCGTGGTGTTTTGGCTCTTCGCGAAGCCTTTCATCGTCGCCTCGGCGCGGATAGCCCGTTTATGCGCGATTGGCTCTCGGGAATTTTGCTCGGCGAACGAACGGCGCTACCGAGAAAGGTGACGCTGGCGTTCAAGGCGACGGGGACCTACCATCTTTTGGCGGTAAGTGGGCTGCACGTATCGCTGATCGCGCTGCTCCTTTCCCTCGGTTTGCGCCTCCCCTTCCACGCGGGCTACGCCCTGCGTCTGATCCCGGCGCATGACTGGCGACATTACGCTGGACTGCTCAACGTCGGTGCCGCGGTCATGGCCATCTTCTATCTCGCCGTCACGGGCATGCCAGCAGCAGCACAAAGAGCGACCCTGACTTTCGTGATCGTCCAGCTCGGGGCAGCTTTCACGGGCTCGCCACCTCTCCGCGTCCGGCTTTTGCTCGCCGCCACCTTGCAGTCACTGGTCTTTCCGATCGGCTTCGTCAGCGAAGGCTCGTTCATGAGTTGGGCGGCCTACTTGATCGTGCTCGAGGCCTTTCAGCTCCGCCCGGCGACCCCGCGCGCAGCGGCCCGCCTGGTGCTCTTCACCCAATTCAAATTGACGATGGCTGCCGCCGTGGCTTTTGGCCAATTGCCGCTCTTGGGCTTAGTGGCCAACCTTTTTCTCGTGCCGGTCTTCTCCCTTTTGCTCGGCCTTGGTCTCTTGGCGGCCGTCGTCGGGCCGATGCTGCCCGGGCGCAATTTGATCTTGGCGCTTCACGCAAGTTTCATAGAAATCGTCATTCGTCTTGGGGAGCTTGCCGAGCGCTTCTCTTGGCTATTCGTGACGGGAGAGGGTCTCCCCGTGGTTGCCCGACTAGGGGCGACGGTGATTTTGGCCTGGATCTTGTTAAACACCGTCCGCAACTTGTCGATAAGCAGCTATGAGGCCATTTGACCGGATGCCCGGCTGGCCTTGGAGGTAACGGCATGTCTTCCAAGCCTTGGGTCGGCAAGAGCGTAGTGATCATCGACGATTCCGCGACCGTTCGTCAGGAGTTGAAATCCGTCTTCGAAGCCTGCGGCATGACCGTCGTCGGCATGGGCGAAAACGGCGTCATCGGCCTCGACCTCGTCGCAACCAAAAACCCTGAAGTCGTCAGCATCGATTTGATCATGCCGGAAATGGACGGCGTCGAGTGCTACAAGAAAATGCAAGAGCATCACGCTGGCGTCAAATGCATCATGGTCAGTTGGATCGGCGGCGAAGCCAAGATCCTCGAGAATCTGAAAGACATCATTCCTTCGCATCTCTTTCAAGCGAAACCGGTGGTCCAAAAAGACTTGGAAGACCGGCTCGAAGCCGTCTACTTCCCGCACATGGCGGCGAGGACGGCTTTGAAAGCGGCGGACGAAGATCCGACCGCCGATCTGATGGATCTCGGAATCAAGGTTTCCTAACCGGCGGCCTTTGCCGGCAGGGTTCCGCGTTGACCTGGCGAGGACAAATTCAATTTGTTCTCTTCGTCCTGCGCACGCACCGAGGCGATGTAAGCGCTACCGCCAGCGATCGCCGTGCCGAACAACGCTACCAACAAGAACGCCGGGTGCCACATAATGCCCAAGAGGAAAAAGAGCATCGACGCGGCGCCGCAAACGATGGCGTTCACCCACAGCTTGTCGCGATGACGGAGCGGTAGCTCGCCGCCGAGGATGCCGTTGTTGAACCCTTCGAGGACGACGCTTTTCTCCTTCGGCCGATAGAAGTGCCGGAGCGTGGTGCGCGGATTGTAGACATAGCTCGCCGTCCAGAACGGCATGTGAATCAACTGAACGCCGGCGACCTCGACCTCGGTCCGGTAGTCCGTGAGGTAGTCGACGTTCAAGCGCGACAGTTCCATGTGGTACTGCTCGACGTGCATCCTCGCCCGGCGGAGTGCCTCTTCGGCATTGACTTGGACGCCCATGATCGCCAGGCCGTTGGCGAATTTGAACTCGAAAAACTCGCGCGAGTCGTAAGCGTTCTTGGAGTTGGTGGGCTCCTGCAGCTGCCCGCGTGAGAACGTCGAATCGAGCGGGAAGCCGTCCCACTGCACCTTGATGCTCTCTTTTGGTTCATGGAGACGTGTCAGGCCCCAGGATTCGCAGAGATTGTGGCGACCGGAAACCGCCCAGCGGTAGTTGCGTTTGAACTGACCTTTTTCGATCAGGAAGTCGGCCCCGGGCTGCATGTCGAGTCGCGCGCGCTGCTGCCGCTGAACGAGGCCGGTCCAAGCCGTGTGCGCTTCCAGGGAAACGACCCAATACGGAAGGCTCAGTCCCCTGATATTAGTGACGAAAAACTCTTTGTCCGTGGCATTTGGTTTGTGGTTGAGCCGTTTGAGCCAGTCGAGTACAAGCGATTTGACCTGCACTGGGCTCGACGTGTTGGCAATGATGTAGTGATCGTTGAAGATTTCCTTTTGCCCGGTGTCCGCTTCCAGCTTGAACGTGGCACTGCAAAAAGGGCACATCAGGAGGTAGTCGGCAAAGTCGTACTGAGACGGCGAGTTGCACGCCGGACAGGCTAATTCGTACATGATGCTGGACCTCCTGCTCATATGATATCACGGGGGTCCTTGACAGAGTGCTTCCGGGACTTAGGTTTAAGAGAGCAGAATGGGTCGATGGCTGGACCCTCGCGAAATTCAAAATAAGTCAGTCATTACGATAGGATGGACAATAAATGGGCAAGATCATCGGAATCGACCTAGGTACCACCAACTCGGTGGTCGCGGTGATGGAGGGCAACCAGCCCAAAATCATTCCGAACCCCGAAGGCCAGCGCACGACGCCAAGCGTCGTCGCGTTCACCAAGGACGGCGAAGTTTTGGTCGGCGCCGCCGCCCGTCGTCAAGCCGTCACCAACCCGAATCGCACGGTGTTCTCCGCCAAGCGTTTCATCGGCTGCACGCTGGAAGAACGCCAAGACGAATCGACCCGCATGCCGTTCAAAGTGTCGAAAGGTAAGAACGGTCTCGCCGTGTTCGAGATCGACGGCAAGCAATACACCCCGCAAGAGATCGCGGCGAAAGTCTTGGGCAAGCTCAAGCAAGCCGCGGAAGATTACCTTGGCGAGAAAGTCACGGAAGCCGTCATCACGGTTCCTGCTTACTTTAACGACAGCCAACGGCAAGCGACGAAGGACGCCGGCAAGATCGCCGGTCTCGACGTCAAACGCATCGTCGCCGAGCCTACGGCCGCCGCCCTTGCTTACGGCTTGGACAAGAAGAAGAGCGAGAAGATCGCGGTCTACGACTTCGGTGGCGGTACCTTCGACATTTCGATCCTAGAAGTCGGCGACAACGTCGTGGAAGTGCTCGCGACCAACGGCGACACCCACCTCGGTGGCGACAACATCGACGAACTCTTGATCGACTTCCTCGTGAAGCGCTTCAAGACCGACACCGGCATCGACGTCTCGAAAGACCCGATGGCGATGCAGCGCCTGAAAGAAGCCGCCGAGAAGGCGAAGATCGAACTCTCGTCGGCGCAAGCGACGGAAGTGAACCTGCCGTTCCTGACTGCGGACCAATCCGGTCCGAAGCACTTGAACGTCACGATCAACCGCTCGGACTTCGAGAAGCTGATCCACGAGATCATCGAGAAGACGATGGAGCCCTGCCGTAAAGTCATGAAGGACGCCGGCCTCTCCAATAAAGAAATCAACGAAGTCTTGCTCGTCGGTGGTTCGACCCGGATCCCGCTCGTCCAAGAACGAGTGAAGAAATTCTTCGAAAGAGAGCCGAACAAGTCGGTCAACCCGGACGAAGTGGTCGCCGTCGGCGCCGCGGTCCAGGCCGGTATCCTCGGCGGCGAAGTGAAGGACGTCCTCCTTCTCGACGTCACCCCGCTCTCCCTCGGTATCGAAACCTTGGGCGGCGTCATGACTAAGTTGATCGAACGCAACACGACGATCCCGACGAGAAAGAGCCAAGTCTTCTCGACGGCCGCCGACAACCAAACCTCGGTCCAGATCAACGTCCGCCAAGGCGAGCGTGAGATGGCCAAGGGCAACCGCGAGCTGGCGATGTTCAGCCTCGACAACCTGCCGCCCGCGCCCCGTGGCGTGCCGCAGATCGAAGTGACCTTCGACATCGACGCCAACGGCATCGTCTCCGTCTTCGCCAAGGACATCGGCACCGGCCGCGAGCAAAAGGTGACGATCCAGGCCGCGACTCGTCTGAACGAAGACGAGATCAAGAACATGGTGCGCGACGCGGAAGCGCATTCCGCGGAAGACAAGGCCCGCCGCGAGGCGGTGGAAGCGAGGAACGGCCTCGACTCCCTGATCTTCCAATCCGAGAAGATGATGAAAGAAAACGGCGACAAGATTCCGGCCGAGTCCAAAGCGGACTTGGAATCGGTCCTCGCCCAAGCGAAGAGCAAGCTCGACAGCGAAGACAAGGAAGTGCTGACCAAGGCCCGCGAGGACCTCGAGAAGCGTTTCCACAAAATGGCGGAAGAGCTTTACAAGAACGCCCCTGGCGGTCAAGCGGCCGGCCCGGGCGGCCCTCAGCCGGGCGGTGAATCGACCAAGAGCAAAGACGACGTCGTCGATGCCGAGTACGAAGAAGGTTCGCCGAGCTGAAGTTCGCAAAAAAAAGGAAGGGCGCGGGATCAACCCCCGCGCCCTTTTTTTATTCGGCTTCGACGTCGTCGGTGGCGCTGGCACCGAAGGTGCGGCCGACCAGGTCGGGCATCGGCAAGAGCCGCTTGGCGTCGGCTTCGGGCAACTCTTGGACGGTCTTCAGTTTTTTGGTGATCACGCGCTGGCGGCGCTGGACGTCGTCGATGACGTTGCCGGCCTCTTGCAGCTTCTTCTGCACCTTCTGCAAGGTGTCGTCGAACTTGGTGAACTCGGTCTTGGCGGCGCCAAGGATTTCCCAGACCTCGCTCGACCGCTTCTGGATGGCGAGGGTGCGGAAGCCCATTTGCAGGCTGTTGAGAAGGGCAGCAAGCGTCGTCGGTCCAGCGACCGAGACGCGGTACTCCCGCTGGATGATGTCGACGAGACCAGCGCGGCGCGTCACTTCCGCGAAGAGACCTTCCGTCGGCAAATACATGATCGCGAAGTCGGTGGTGTCGGGCGGCGACAGGTACTTGCTGCTGATGTCTTTCGCCGAATTCTTGATGAACGTGTCGAGCAGCTTCGACTGGGTCTCGGCGGCGACCGGGTCGGCCTGCTCCTGGGCCTCGACGAGACGGTGATAATTTTCGAGCGGGAATTTGGCGTCGATCGGCAACCAAACGTGACCGCTGCCGTCCTCGCTTCGGCCCGGCATTTTGATGGCGAACTCGACACGGCCCGCGCCTTCCTTCTTCGTTTGAACGTTGACGGCGAACTGTTCTGGCGAGAGGATTTGCTCTAGCAAGCTTCCGAGTTGAATCTCGCCCCACGTCCCGCGCGTCTTGACGTTGGTCATGACCTTCTTCAGGTCGCCGACGCCTACCGCCAGGGATTGCATCTCGCCCAGGCCTTTGTGGACGAGTTCGAGACGCTCGCTGACGAGCTTGAAGGAGTCGCCGAGGCGGCGCTCGAGAGTGCCCTCGAGCTTCTCGGCCACGGTACGGCGCATTTCTTCTAGTTTGACGGAGTTGTCGGCCTGCAGACGTCCGAGTTGCTCTTCGACGCCACGGCGCAATTGATCGGTCATTTCACGCAGTTCCTTGCGTCCAACGACTAATTCCTCGCGGATGACCTTCAGCACCAAAAAGACGCCACCTGCGGCGATCGCGGCGACGAGTAAGACTCCGAAGGCAACGAGGAGACTCATCATCATTTGCTGAGTTCGCCCATCGCTAGCTGCAAGTCGGTCCAGGCGACGCGCTTGTCCGCCGGTTGGCGGAGCAGGTCGCGCGGATGAAGCGTCGGCAAGACTCTGAGTCCAAACGTCCCCTGGTCGAATCGGCCACGGACTTCTTGGAACGCCGCCGTTGGCATGAGCACGGCGGTCGCCTTGCTTCCTAGAGCGATGGTTAGGCGCGTCGAACGTCGTTCGGGATCCGCAAGCCAGGCCTCGGCGTCGTCGACGATGGCGAATTCGCCCGTCAAGTTCATTGCCGCGATCATTTTTACGAGGAGCGCGCGCTCGTCGTCCGCGAATCGTCCATCGCCGAGGAAGACGACGCTCAACTCTGAGGGTCGAGGATGCGGCGCTGGTGCGGTCGCCGAGTTCTTCTTCGGCGCAGGAGCGGAAGAATAGCGTTGGCCACGGTCTTGGAGCCACAGCCGGTAGGCGGCGAGTTGTTCAGGGAGCGCTTGCATGAAGGTCTTATAGCAGACCAAAAGGATCTTCGGCGAGTCTTCCCGAGAGGTCCGGCCAAGACTTTCAACCGACTGAATTCGTTGACAGCCTGAGGTCGCGTGGCTATCGTTTTCAATCATTCCTCAAGAGGAGATTCCGATGCTGAAGAAGCTTATTGTCGCTGGCGCATTGACGATTTCGATGGGCGCCCTTGCGACGACGTCCTTCGGGGACTGGGTTCAAGACTCCGAAGAGACGCTCTCCGGCGAGACACCGAAGGAGATTCAAACCATTCTGCAACGCGGTGAAGTAAATTTCGGCTGGCTGCAGGCCGAATATCTCAATCGGGCGATGACGACCCCTGGCGGCGTTTACCTCACGCGCATGTGGGTCCAAGTGTACAAATTCCATTTCGAGGGCCAAACGACCTGCGCACCCAATGATGCGCGGCTGAAGGTGACACGCGACGGCGGATCGACGAGTTTCTCGGATGGCGCTGGCCTGGCTTGGGCCTTCCCCGTCCCGACCGGCACTGATCCTTGTCACTCCGTTGGCAGCCCAGCGAAGCGCACGATCCGACGGTTATGAAGCCGCGCGGGGCCTTTGACGACGCGCTAACGCATGGGTCATGCAGTCATTCGTCTCTGCCTGGCACCGTTCTTTCGGAGCCCCTAGGTGCGCGGCGCGGCGATAGAGAATCACCGCCTTGAACCATTGCTGCGTCTTACGATGAACGTCCGCCAACAAGAAGAACGCTTGCGGGTTCTCTTGATTGAGCGAGATGCTTTTGTTCAAGGCGTCGAGCGCTTCGGGATATTTTTTGAGCCCGGAAAGCGTCTCGCCCAATGACGTGAAGCTTTCCGCTGACGGGGCGATCTTGACCAAAAGTTGCAGGATCCCGAGGGCATTGGTCGCGTCGTTCTTTTTTAAAAAGATCGTCGCCTTCAGGCGCAGTGCCAACGAGTTCTCAGGCTCGCGGTCGAGCAACTCGTTGACGATGGTCAGACACTCGTCGTCACGATCCTGACGCATCAAGAGACTGATCAATAAGACGTAGGTGTCGTGGCGTTCTGGGTGCGCGCCCTTCTCGTCTTTGAGGAGCAGCTCGGCTCTCTTCGGGTCATTGGCAGCGAGACAGCAGCGCACGGCGGCGTCCAGCGCCTTCGTAGCCGCCGGATGATAGCGGCGCACCCGTTTGAAGTAGTAGATCGCTTTGTCCAAATTGTCGGCCATGGCATACGCTTGGCCCATGCCCAGTAGTGCCGCTTGACGCTTCGGGTCTTCCTGGAGGGCGACGCGAAAGTGGTCCATGGCGCCCATGGCATCGCCTTCTTTGATCAACAGTGACGCCATCTGAATTTGCCGGGCGACCTGCTTCGGGTTGATCTCCAACTCGCGGCGCATGGCCTCGGTTGCTTCCTTGATCTTGTTTTGCTTCAGCAACAGATCAGCGATGGCGCCATAATTTCGGTGATAGCTGTGGCTTGTCTCGATGCTTTTGTGCAGAATGTCCAGCGCCGCCTCGATTTTGCCGACCTTCGCGAGGCAGAGTGCTTTGCCGTGCGTGGCGCGGGCGCTGTCTGCTTCCAAGCTCAGCGCCGCGTCGAACGCCTTGAGAGCGTCTTTGAAATCGCCGGTCAAAAAGAGCCGTTCGGCCCGTCGCACGGCCTTCAGCAAATTCGTCGGCGAGTAGAAGGCGTTCAGCGTCTTTATAACCTTCTTCTCGAGGTCTTGCGCCTGAAACGGCTTCAGAACGTAGTCGTCCGCACCCATGTCCGCGACTTTGACGATTTCTTCCTTGCTGCCCTCGCCAGTGACTACGATAAACGGGGCATCGCAGCCGATGTCGCGGTTGCGGACGAAGTCCAAGACCTCGAAACCGGATATCGTCCGCATGTAGAGATCGCAGATCAGCAAGTCGACCGGCTTTTTGGTCAGGACTTTCAGCGCGTCCTCGCCGTCGTGACATTCGAGGATTTCGCCAAAGCCCATGCCCTGAAGAATTCGCTTGATGCCCTTGCGAATGGGGTCTTGATCGTCGACGATCATGATCGTCAGCGACGCCGGATTGTAGAGAAGTTCAATCACCCAAGGCCCTCATGGTCTCAGATGTTGTTCGGCATACTCTGACGTGTGCTTAACGTTCGGCAGGCCATTCGCGTGAGATTTTCAAGTAGGCCCGCGACGTCATGTCGTTTGGGTCGACTTGCTGGGCTTTTTCCCAATGCCGTTTG
>JAYWBY010000705.1:0-8305 GCA_043781115.1 Pseudomonadota bacterium | reverse complement strand
CTCAATCTGCTGATAGCCATGGTCTATGCAGTGAACCCGATAATTGTCGGAAATATGTTGAATGCCACGCCCGACAATGGCGTATTAGTATTTTACCTTTGCTTCCTGGCCTGCCTGCTGCGTCGACGCTTCCGTTTGGCAGCCCTATCCGGTCTTCTTCTTGTCTTTTCGAAAGAGCCCGCGATCGGGTATTACCTTGCCACGATCGCGACTTTCATCTGCTTCGCGTTGACTAGGTCCAAGCCTGAAGAGCCCAAAGTCTCGCTCTGGGGGCAACGCGGCGTTTGGGTACTGGCGATTCCGGTATTGATCTATGTCGGAGCCTTTTTCGACAAGCTTTGGTCTGGCCGAGCACCGGTCTGGATCGGAATGCGTGACATGGACATCGTGCAGCAATTGAGTCCTTTGGCAAACCTGCCGATCGTCCTTAGATTGCTCCAAATCGTCGGAGTATTGAATTTTGCTTGGGTCACTACCGGAGTGATTGTATCGGTGGCTTTGCTTCGGATTACACGCGCGGCCGTCAGGAGGCGAGTCTCTGTTCCCCATATCTCTGTTCCTCATATACTTACTGATCGGACCGCAATTTGGCTGCTTTTGTCGCTGTTATTCTTGTTCGTGTCGACGCGATTTACGACGTCTCATGCAGCGCCCCGATATGTAATGATATGCATGCCGCTCTTACTCCTGGGGGCCCGGGGAAGTTTGGATTTCGGCTCGAAACAGCTACTTCCGCGTCTAGTTGCGGTGGCGATGATTCTGCTGAATGTCAGTTCTCTTTTTCGCTCCATGGACCCTGTGTCCCAACGTCTCTTTGGGACATTTTCCGTTGGCCGATCCGAGATGTATCAGAGCCTTCCCTTTAATTTGCCCCTTACTAACGAGATCACTTATCGGGACGAGCTTGTCTACAATCTGCAGTTTACAAAGTTCCACAAACTTTTTAATCAGGTTCTCGCTCAGCACTGCCATCAAGAATGCAGACTTATCACTTCGTTCAATCTATTGGGCCTCGAGTATGGAATGAGCGATGGCGGGACTGCCAGACGCGCGCTACCTGAAACTTATGAGTCCGCGATCTGCTTTGACCCCAGCGACGCAGGGCGTGCCCGCGCGTTTCTCGAGCCTGTTCTGACTCGGAGTCCATGCTTGCTTGTCGTCGGCATGCCGAACGCAAGCTATACCCTAGGCGCGTGGACCAAGAGAATAAGCGATGAACTTCATTATGATAGGGCGTCTGCAAGTACCGTAGACGTTGATGGTTACATTGCCCAGATCGCCCGCTTTGTTCCCCCTATCGGGGCGCAGCCCGAGGAGTCTCGCTTACCGAGTGACATCTTGCGACCCCAAAGCGTTACATTTTAACCGTTAGGCTTCCCCACTCGGCGCGTAGGAGATCCGATCTAATGCAGACGCAACAGGAATCCCGGCCAAGCCATCTTGGCGTCGCGAACGAGACGAAACCTCAGTATTTTTCACAGAGTTCCTTCCCGCGCCTTTGGCTTTTATTTCAACACATGATCGGATGCCATAGTGACAAACTTAAACTGCATTTCGATATTCTCGAGGACGCCACTCGAGTGGTCGAGATTGGCTGTAGTTCAGGTACCATCGCAGAGCTATTTATTGATATGCCGATCGCAGATTATACCGGGGTTGACATCGATTTTAGGGCGATAACTCTAGCCCGATCGCGCTTCAAGAAGTATCCGCAAATGCGTTTTGAACGTTCGTCCACGGCTGACTTTGCCGCAGCAAATAGTCAAGCCTACGATTTGGTATTAATATCGTCAGTCGCTCATCACGTCGACGACTGTACACTCATTGGCATGCTCAATGACGGCGCGCAGCTAGCTAGAAAAGGCGGACGGGTGGTGATCCTGGACCCGCTCCTGCCTGGACCTGCAGATGGCCGCTTGGTCCATGCTTTTCTCGGGATGTTTGAGCAGGGCGAGTACTTGCGCACGCTTGAGGATCTTCTGAGTTTCGCTGGTCAGGCGAAAGACCTACGCATCAAACGCCAGTTTGTCCGAGATATGCGACCCAACGTATTATTTCCAGAGCCCGTCTGCCGGTTTGCCGTAATTGAATTAGAGAAGATATAGATGAGCAAACTCAAGCAAATTGACACTTGTACCTTCCCGTGATCATTTTTGTCTTTTCTTCTTGTTTTTAGCTTACTTGGTATGGTGAGCCAATGAACCAGCGCCGATGGTGGAACATAGGCCGGTGGGCCTTACCGGCCGCTGTCGGCCTCGTAGCCGTGATCCTGCTCCTGGACCGGGCGCAGGCGTTTTTCCAAAACGATCTCACGTCAGATCACCTCTACATCAAGAGTCTTTATAATGATCTGTTTGTCGATCATTACCCATTGCGAGGGTGGACGTTGCCAGCAGCGCCCTATCTGGTCCCGGACATTCCGGTTGCCTTTGCCGCCTTTGCCCTCTCGATGGACGTCTTCCAAGGCTTGGCGCTTTATGCCTGCTTCCTCTTGGCGGCATTCAGCGCTGTCACGGCCTGCGCGGTGCGCAGCGTCGGCGGCACCAGATACCTGGCGGCCGCGGGCGCCGCGGCGATGGCCTTCTACCTGGTGGCGATCCAGCGCCATGGCTTCGATTTCACCTTTTTTCAACCGGGCTGGCACAGTGGCGAAGTGTTGGCTGGACTGATCATGGCCGTATGGTTTGCCCGGTCGGTCGTCGCTGGTTGGACGGGACGAGGTCTCTGCGCCTTCCTGGTCCTTGGCGGCCTTGCCGCGGCGTCTGATCGCTTGATCGTGGCGCATGCCTTGCTGCCGCTGGCATGCGCGTCGGTCGTCCTTGGCCTTCGCACGCGGCGGTGGACCCGTGGCGTCACGACCGGGATCGCCGTCAGCATCGCGATGACCGTTCTCGCCCTTGGCCTCCCGCACATCCTCGGAGAACTTGGCGTCGTCATGCAAAACGCCCCGAACGACCTCGGCTTCTGGCCCGATCTTGCCTGGCACTTCGTCAACTTCGTTTGGGAGAACGACTATACGGTGCTCTTCGGAGTCGCGGCGATCGGCCTGGTCTCGGCTGTTCTAGGCACCTTCTTTGCGCCGACGCGCCCGCTAGCGGCAACCGCAATCGAGACCAATCGCGCGACGGAAGCCTATTGTCTATTGCAGGCCTTTTGCTTGTTTTCGATCGCGGCAACGATGGTCCTGCCGTTCGTGGCCGGCACCTGGGGCAATATCGCCCGCCTCAGATACATGTTTCCCGCGTACGTGACGCCGATGCTCGCGCTCGTCCTGACGTCGGCGCGCGCGAGCTTGAGCCGGGGCAATAATTCGGCGCAGGCTGACACGCTGCTTCGGGGCGCCCAACAAGCGCTTGTGCCCGCGCTCCTCGTCTTTTGTATCGGCGGCCTCCCGGCGCTCGAGCACGGGCTAGAACCCGGAGCGGTCCGGCCGAGCTATTCCGCGGACTATGAATGCTTGGATAAGGCCGCTGAGGCCTGGAACCTCAGCTGGGGGTTCGGCGAGTACTTCGTCGCCAAGCTCCTCACCGAGCTCTCGCGCTCTAGAGTCCGGGTGTTGACCCTATTCCACACCGGGTATGAGTCGTCGCTTCAGCCACCGAAGTTTGCGGATCGCCGGCAATTCATCGGATGGATTTACCAGTTCGGGTGGCCGAACAACATGTATTGGTATCTACACGCCCCGATTCCGAGCAAGGACCGGGGTTACTTCGTGCTCACGAAGGGCCTGCCCGCGGCAAGCGTCGAGCGGCTTGGCATGCCGGACGAAGTCGTCCGCTGCGGCAGCCTCGGCGATGTCGCGCTGTATTCACGGGCTGACATGACTAAGGGCGACATGCCACTCATTCGCAAAGGTCCCGGGGGCTGATTGCCGCGCCCGGCTTCCTCGACGCGGCGGCCACACGCGTCGCGGCGATCGCATTAGATGCGACGTCGGCCGCCTTTCCAGGCATTTTACGGAATCTTCAGCTCGGCGCAGAACGTAGCGAACGGAATGATGCGCACCCCCTCTTTGACCACGTCCTTGGTCCCGAGGTGAACCTGGTACCAAGTTGGGATCTTTGTGCGCTCGCGAAAGTAACGGACTGCCGGGGCAACGTCCCGTTCGCCGGTCTTGACTTCGACGGCAAAAAGCGGCTTCCGGTCGCGAAGGACCACGAAGTCGACCTCGCGCTTGTCGGTGTCGCGAAGAAAGCGCAACTCCATCTTGAAGCCTTCGGTATCCTCGATGAAGTGACAGAACTTGAGGAGGTGCGAAGCGACCAGGTTCTCAAAACGAGGGCCGCTCGCTTCAACGAGCGACCAATCCCAAAGGTAAAGCTTCTGTTCCTTTTTTACGGCGCGGATATTCGGTGCTCCATACGGCGAGATGCGGAAGCAAACCTAGAGATTTTCCAGTATCGTCAACCACCGCTCCGCGGTCTCGTGCGCCACTTCAAGGTCTTCTCTCAGGCTCTTGACGGAAAGCGGCGAGCCGACGCGGCCAGGCAGGGCCTCGACGAGTAGTTGAACCAGGGCGATCTCGCGGACATGCTCGAGGTCGCGCAGGTCGTCCATGACGACCCGCTCGATGCGTTCCTTTTGCCAGCGACGCCAATGACGCTCGTTGCCTTTGAAAAATGGCTCGGGAAAGCCGCCGAACTTTAGGAGCTGAGCCAGCGTATCACTGCCGTTGCCGGCCTCGATTAGCGAGAGAGGATGTAAGCGGTAGTAATGATAACGCCCTTGTAGCGAATCGCCGCCGCGCCGATAGAAGTCCAGCCTCGCCGACCCCGTCACCAGAAAAGTTTGGTCTGGGGTGCGGGTGTCATAAAAGCCTTTGATGAGGTTTCGCCAACGCGCGAACTTGTGGAGCTCGTCGAATACGATCAGCGGCTGGTCGACAGGCAACTCTCCGCGCATAATTTTAGGTCTGACCCTAACGTCGTCCCAATTGAAATAGGCAGGGTGGTGACGATCGGGGGCGTCGAGAAGGGCCAGGGCAAGAGTGGTCTTTCCGACCTGACGGGGCCCGCCTAAAAAAACCATTTTATCGCGTAGGTCATCGCTAATATATTGATCTATATATCTTTTACTCAATTTCAACCCTTACTATAATCTGCAACACCCTACTTTACTCATGGGTAAAGTAGGGTATAGACGATTTTACGCGGGCATTGAAGCATAGGCAAGTTTCCGGGGGAGCCCCCAGGTCGGCATCTACCAGATGCTATGACCAGTCATGAGCAAATGCAGCCAACTCGGCCCCCAAGGGTTCGCGAGTGACGATAGGGCAGAGCCAATCGAAACAAGCAAAGCCGCTGCCGTTGCAACTCGCGCTAATCGACGATTTGTTGCGGGGTCGCTCAAGGTATGAGGAAGAATCATCAGCCAAAGGGGAATCAGCCAGAATAGCCACCGAAATCCTTGGCAGACGCCTCCGTAATTCGTTGTTTCCACGCAAAACACGGCAAAGCAGCTCAAACTGATGACAAAGATCTGGATGTAGGTAACTCGGTCCTCGGAGAAGGGTCCCGTTAGTCTTCGCGTGAATAGAGGTGCCAGCCCTAAGAGAAAAATGGGGCTCAAGGAAAAGATGCCGTGGTGGCCGAAGGTCATGTGCCATGCCCGCCATGGTAGCGAGTCCTTGGTTGCATCGATTCCCTTGACGTCAGCCCAATACGGATCCATGCCATAAGAAGCGGGGATTCCGAACATCACCGATACTTGATGAGGGATCCAGTCTCCAAAGGACAGGCGTTCGGTCAAGAAATAGGCGGCAATTGGTAGTGCCGCGATGGCAATGGCCAGGATTCCGCCCTTCGGCGCGCGCTTGAAGATTTTGGCGATTAACACCGCCGCGAATAAAAACGCGGCGGCCTCGTGGGCAACCGCGAGGCCCGCGAGCAAAGCAATCGCCGTCGTTCGCCGTGCTGAGAGTGGCACGTCGGGGGCGTGAGCTCGGTATAAGAGTGCTGCCCCAAACACACACTCAGCACCAGTCACGTGATTGGAGAGGGTCGTCAAATAGCCGGTCATATAGGTGCCAAATGCGGCGGCCAGAATGCTGACTCCGGTTGCCCAGCCATTGAAGCCTTCTTTGCCGAGGTAAAGCCAATAGCCCCAAAGACAGAATATAAACGGCAATAAGTTTACTAGGAACAGGATCGTGTGAATGGTCCACGCGGTCGTTCGCATGTCAGGCCTCAGAATGCTCAGCCCCATTTGGTCCAAGGGCCATGCCACTGCCGCTACCCAAGTTGCCATGAACGCGGGTTTGCTAGAGTAGTAGCCGACGCCGCCGCTTTTTTTCTGAATGACGACGCGATCGACCGTGTCGACAAAGGTTGAGTCGGTAATCTCATAGGTCGCCCTATGGACGAGGCTTTCGACCGTGGCCCAACGCGATGCATCGTTCATCCCGATGAGGGGAAGATTGCTGGAAAATGTGACCGCGACCAGCAATCCGACCAGCGCCATGATGATCAATGCCGGCGCCGCGGAGCGCTGCTTGGCGGAGTGGGGACCGGCTACGCGGTTTCCCCCTAAATCTTGCTTGTGGCTAAAAGTCTCGATTGTTCCCTCTGGCTTTCGTAAAGCTTTGCTCTCCAGCCCGTACCATCAGGACTGCAAGTCCTGCCAACAAGGCATTGCGAAAGAGCAGGATGCCGATAGCCGAGTCAGTCGGCCTTCCGAATGAAACCCGTCCATCTCCCAGCCGCTGCGCCGCATGTACGAAATCGGTATAGTACATCAGTGGAATCGTCGCAGTGGCGATGCAGAGGATCAAGAATGCTGCCTGCGCGACCCGCCCGAGTCGAGTTCGTGTTTCTACCAGCGGAAACAGGGGTGCGAGCCATAGGAAATATTGGGGCGACAGGACTTTGGCGCAAACCATGCTTGCGATCATGGTCGCTAGTACGCAGGCAATGAATTCCCTAGGGTAAGCCTGCGCTATGCACATCCCGGTGCTCCCCTCGGCCTTGAGCATCTTTCGCCGAATATCGGCGAGGAACCGCGCCGCTATTCCTACGACGACAAGCGCAACCAGTGGTCCGGATATTTGCGCAAGGCGCTGCGCCCAAGGCGATTCGACGTTAAAGGCGCCGAACTGATGCGCGACGAACACAGGATGACCAAGCCAAGAGAGACCCAGCAACAGCGAACTGTAAGTCGACTCAAGTTGGAGGCCGCGTGCAGCATGGTAACCGAGGAACCCCAGTGTTTCTGGCCCCCAAAGCCACAGGAAAGGAGTGAAAATCAAAGCGGTAAGTGCCGCGAGAGCCGCCGCTCGAAGGCCGACGGCGCGCCAAGTCCACCCACTATTGTGGGCTGGCATCGAGGCGAAGATGAAAGCGGGCGCCAGCAGGAGCGGCACGATTTTAAAATTGATCGCGAGCGCGAGAAAGAAATACGCCAGCGCCCAGCCTTTTCCTCTGAGCATCGAGACGACCGCAAATAGCACTAGACCGCCGGTCCAAAGATCCAGTCGCTCATAGTAAAAGTCGTAAAGCATTACGCCTGAGGCAATGAATGCCCCCAATCCCAAACCTCCGACACCGATGGATCGGGTGCTAAGGGCTAGCGAGCCTAAGACGGCGAACAGGGCGAGGTCGAAACAGAAGTAGATGGCCTTATAGCGAGCACTCCAGGCCTGAAGCGCTGGTTCTCCGCCAGCGGAAGCAGGCAAATCAGTGAACAGTGTAGGGAACGCCACCCAAAAGAGAGCAAGAGGCGGGTATTCGATTACGGAACGCTCAGGATTCTCTGGGTCAAGAAGGGCAGTTTTGGTGTGCACATTGTAGACATTGTCGCCCCGCGAAAAGGCATCTCTAACCTCAAAGGCATAATGCGCATACAGCTCCATATCGCCTCGCTGGGTGGGATACCAAAAAGCGAGGTAAGCACGAGATATGACGAAGAGCACGGAGCAGGTCGCTACGAGTCGCCACGGCAACGGCATGGAGGTCGACAATGTTTCCTCAAATTGGAGACCAAATTAAGTTAAACAATGCCACATTGGACTCTAATGTGACAATTTCCGACTTCACACCATGCAGAGGCGGCGAGTGCAGAAATTCATCGATGCATTGTCGAATATTCCGCGGCCCCGGCTCAACCGGGGCGATGCGCTGGCCCTCGGCGGCATTGCACTGGTCGCCCTCTTTTTCAGTTTCTTTGCGATTGGAGGCCGGATCCGCCCGGACAGCGGCATTTCCGGACCGGTGACCGGCGAGGTGGAAATCAAAGGCGTCGTAGCCGAAGTTTGGCTTTATAAGAGCGCCGATCCCGCGACGATGGTCATTCAGTGTGGCCCAGGGAGCGC
>JAYWBY010000704.1:0-8328 GCA_043781115.1 Pseudomonadota bacterium | reverse complement strand
CCAACTCGGCGCCTTCGCGCAATAAGCTAAATCCCTTGCGGATAGCCTCCGGCGTCATCGACTGCAGCCAGAGGCGCCGCACCCGCTTCTTGCTCTCGTGATATTCGACGATTTCGCGGAAGATCAGCTCGCCCTCGCGTGCCGCATCGCAAGCGTTGATCACGCAGTCGACATCGGAGCGGCGCAAGAGCTCGGCCAAGACCTCAATCCGCAGCTTGTGCTCAGGCAATGGCTTCAGCTGAAAGGTCTTGGGCAAAATCGGCAAGAGGCTCAACTTCCACGACTTCAGCGCCGGATCGATGTCCTCGGGCTGAAAGAGCGTGAAAATATGGCCGACTGCGAACGAGCATAAGTACTCGTCGCTCTCCCAGTAGGCGTTGCCTCGCTGGGTTTTGAAGCCGCCGAGCGCCGCCACGATATCGCGGGCAACGCTGGGCTTCTCGGTTATGATCAGGGCCTTGGGCATCGGCGGCCATCATCGCAGGCCTCGCCCCAACGCTCAACGGACATTTCCCGAATTTATCAGGTCGCCGGCGCGGCCTCGGCGGCCGCGGGTTTCGCCTTGGCCTTCAGCTTCTTGACGACGCCCGCGTCTTCCAGGGCTTTGAGCTTGTCGGCGCCTTTGAGCACGCCGCCGCCACGTTTTTTGACCATAAAGCGGCCGTTGCGACGTTTCTTCACTTTGAAAGCAGGGGCCTTCTTCAAGGTATCTCTCCTTAGTACTGCCGAGACGGGGAATAAACGGACGAAAAGAACTACCTTCTCTATCCTCTAAAGCCCCACGCCGTCAACGGAAAGCCGCGCCGGGCAGTTGCCCTATCCCCTTAAAATTCTTGACAAAGCACCGCCCTGGGTTAAGGATTGAGGCCATGAGCGACCCGTTGAAGACTGAAAATAAGCGAAACACCTCGCCCGACACCCCGTTGGTCGACATCGTCTTCTGCATCGCCTTGCCGGCGACGATCCTCTACAAGCTGAGCGCCGTCGACCGCCTCGGCCCACTTTACGCCTTCGTCTTGGCGCTTGGGCTAGCCATCGTCTACAGCGTCTACGATTTCGCCAAAAAGCGCCGCGCCAACGCCATTTCGATCCTGGGCTTCGTCAGCATTTTGCTGACGGGCAGCTTCGGCTTGATGAAGCTCGACGGCATTTGGTTCGCCGTGAAGGACGCCGCGATCCCGGCTTTGATGGGCATTGCCGTCGTCGGATCGCTGAAGACCAAATTTCCGCTGGTCCGCACCCTACTCTACAACGACAAAGTCATCGACGTCGCCAAGGTCGAGGCCGAGCTGAAGGCCCGCGGCACGGAACCGGCGTTCAACCGCTTGCTGGTATTCACGACGTGGCTTTTGGCGTCTTCCTTCGCCGTCAGCGCCGTGCTGAACTTCTATTTCGCCTATACGATCTTGAAGAGCCCGTCGGGCACGCCGGAATTCAACCAAGAACTCGGCAAAATGACCGCCGTCAGCCACACCGTCATCGTCGTGCCTTGCATGGCGGTGATGATGTTCACGCTCTGGCGGCTCCTGACAGGGATCAAGCGTCTCACCGGTCTAGACCTCGACACGATTTTCAAGTCGCCTCCACCGAAGATCAAGCCGGACGACGTCAAGCCCACTTGAGAAGGAACGCCGTCTGAGCCACCTCGTCTTCGCCACCGAGTCGTACGAGTACCTGCAAGCGAAGCTTTGCGCCTTGCCAGGCTTCCAAAAGGGCGAGTTGACCCGGAAGCGCTTCCCCGACGGCGAAAGGTCGCTCCGCATTGGCGGCGAAGTGCGCGGCCAAGACGTCATCGTCCTCGGCGGCACCATCGACGACGCGGCGACGCTCGAGCTCTTCGATCTGGCGACAGGCCTGGTCGGACTCGGGGCCAACACGCTAAATTTGGTCATTCCCTACTTCGGCTATTCGACCCAAGAGCGGGCGACGCGGCGCGGCGAGGTCGTGACGGCCAAGGCCCGCGCCATTTTGCTTTCCGCGATCCCGCGGGCCCGGCTGACCAACGAAGCAATTCTGGTCGACCTCCATACGCCCGGAATTTCGCATTATTTCGAGGGCCACCTGCATTCCACGCACCTCAGCGCCCACACAGTGCCTCTGGCCGTCGTGCAAGAAGCCAAGGCTAAGGGTCCCGTGGTCATCGGCTGCACCGACGCCGGTCGCGCCAAATGGGTGCAGAACTTGGCCAACGAGGTCGGGGTCGCCGCGGCCTTCGTCTACAAGACACGCCAGCCGGACGGCTCGTTGGCGGTCACCGGCGTCAACGCTGACGTCAAAGGTAAACATGTTTTAATATATGACGACATGGCCCGCACGGGTGGTTCGCTGCTCCAGGCCGGCAAAGCCTTTCTTGCGGCCGGCGCCTCTAAGGTCACGGCTTTGGTGACGCATGCCGTCCTGCCGGGCGACGCTTTGGCGACCATCGAAGCGAGTAAGGTCTTCGACATTCTCCACGCCACCGACTCGCACCCGCGTGCGGTGGCGCTAGCGGCGAAGAACCCCAAGTTCTTGAAGCTCTCGCCGCTCACGCCCTTGATCGCCAAACACTTCAGCGCGTCTTGAGGATCGCGAGGTGCAGAGAAGCGCGGTTATGAGTGTTGAGCGTTGAAACAGCAGGCGAAACCGTCAGGCTTTGACGTTCTTAAGAAGCCAGTCGCGCCTTCAACTTTAACGCGATGCGGAAAAGCCGAAGCGCTTCACCGCGTCTTGATGCTCAGATAACCCGGCCAGATCGCCAGCGCATGCTCGTGCTGCGCCGTTTCGACCCAGCGCTTGACGCTGACGGCCGCGTCGTCGACGGCGGCGTTCGGCAAGAGCGTGCCGAGCCCGGAAGCCACGTCGCCCGCTTGCAAACACTTCATCATCTTCGTCGGGCTCTTGATGCACTCCTCGAGGCTCATTTCGTCGTCTTCATAATGCAGCACGGGATAGAGCTTGTCGGGATCGAGCCCGGCATATTTCTTCGCTTCGCGAAACGCCAGGCCGATGCCGCCGATGTCGTCGACCAAGCCGAGCTCTTTGGCTTGCAGGCCGGTGTAGACGCGCCCCTGGGCGAGTTTGGCGACGTCCTCGATCTTCATGTGGCGGCCTTCCGCGACGCGCGACAGGAAGGTCTGGTAAACCTGGTCGATGGTGCTGTCGATCAGGGCCTTGTCCTCGGGCGTCGCCTTCGACCCCGGATTGAGCATGTTGCGCCGGTCGCTGCTCGAGACGATGTGAAAGCTGACGCCGTACTTCTCCTCGAAGGGCTTAAAGCTAGGCAGCATGCCGATGACGCCGATCGACCCGGTGAGGGTCGTCGGCTCGGCGATGAGCTTCTTCGCCGGCACAGAGATGTAATAGCCGCCGGAGGCCGCATAGGTGCCCATCGACACCACCATCGGCTTTTTCGCCGCGAGCTTTTTCAACTCGTTCCAGATTACGTCGGAGGCGATAGCCGAGCCGCCGGGGCTCGATACGCGCAAGACCACGGCCTTGACGTCGTCGTTCTCCATGGCCCAGCGGATGCGCTTGGTCATCGAACGCGGCGCGATGCCCTCGTCGCTCGAGGGGCCGGACTTCTCGGTCATGTTGATTTCGCCCACGGCTTCGATCAAGCCGATGCCGGCTGTGCCCCCCGCCTCGTGGACATCGGTCTCGCGGCGCGTCGACGAAAGGTAGTCGCCGACGGTCATTTCCGGCGTCTTGTCGGCGTCGGCGACGAATTCGTCGTAGCCGATGGCGTCCACCATGCCCTGAGCCTTGGCCTCGTTGGCCGTATAAATCGACTTCGTGTACCAGCTCCGGACGGTCGCTACGTCTTTGCCTCGGCTCTTGGCGACGGCTTCTATGACGTGGTCGACGAGGCTCTTTTGCATCGAGTGGTATTCTTCCAGCGTCGGCTCGCTTGGCTGATTCTGCACCAAGGGCTCGAACGCCGACTTGTATTTGCCGGCTCGCACGACGTCGATGTCGACGCCGATCTTCTTCAACGCCTCGCCAAAGTAGATCAATTGAAAGCTCGGCCCAGCGAGAATCACGGGACTGGCGGGATTCAAGACGAGCTTAGTGCCGGCGCTGGCGATGTAATAGTTCCAATCCTCGGCGTCGGTGACGACGACGTCGATCGGCTTCTTGCTGTCGCGAAAATCGTCGAGGATGCGGTGAAGTTCCGCAAAGTCGGCGGGCGACGCCGCCATCATCCCGACGTTCAAGAATAGTCCCGTGACACGGTCATCTAGGGCGGCCTTGCGCAGGGCCGTCCTAAGCTCCGGCAGGTAAATCTCGTGCTCGCCGCCGAAGAACTTGCCGACGATCCGCTGCGTGAAGTCCGGCTCGCTTTCGCTGACCTTGCCCGTCAACTCCAAGGTCAACCGCGCGGGATGATCCTTCTTCAACTTCGACGACCCACCGGGCCCCTCCGCTTGCTTCGCCAAGATGAACATCACCAGGATCGGTCCGAGTGTCACCAAAGCGCCGATGAACGTGAAATAGTTCCTGATCGCCAAAAGAATGAAGCGCACGACCCGGTATAAGGGACCGCGCGCCTTGAGTTCGTCTCGATTCGCCATGATGACCCCCGAATAGGAGCCACCATCTTAGTCGGATTGGCCGCCAAGAGCAGCCTTATTTGGAGACGAGCTCGAGAAGAAAGGCCGGCGACGTGACGGTTTCGCTCTTGTCGTCGTCGTTGCGGGTCACCGTGTTTTTCCACTGCACGCTGATGTCGAGGCGCAACGACTTGGCTTTCTCCACGGAGAAGGCTTCGACGAAGTCGGCCTCGGAAGTCGCCAAGGTCAACGGCATCGACGTTTCGTACTTGCCGCCGGCTTCGGCGTCCGCGGCGAAAGTCACGGTGATCTGCGAAAAGTCGCTGCCGACGTAATCTTTTATCTTGGCTTCATGGATGATCTGCGGGCGGTTGATGATCCTGAGGTCGAGCGGGTCCGCGTCGTAAAGATCGACGACCGTGCCGTCGGTTTGGGTCATGGTGACGTCGTCGAGCGTGAATTTGACGAACTTCGGTTCGGCGTTGCCGTCGGCGGCAGGCGGCGCTTCGAACGTGCCTTGCATCGCGATCGTCAATTTCTCGGTCAAATCGATCTTGGTCATGCTGCCGCAACCGACGAGCGCGAAAACCCCCGCCGCGAGGACCGCGCGAGCGGCGATGACGACCGGGGTTTTGCTGATGTTTTCGGCAAATACCAAGGGAAAACACCTTCGTTCTTGGTTCTCCAGACCTTATCGGCATTTGCCGTCCGTTCGTGACTCCAGGTACAATAACCTTCGTCAGATCAGGTACTTTCCTCATCAGCGGAGGCCCCAAGATGCGGCTCTCTCCCTGGCGCTACGTGTGGCTAATTGGCGGAACTCTAGTACTGCTCTTTTCCTTGGCGCGCTGCGGGTCCCTTCCCGGCGCCAAGAAGGCCAAGCACACTGACAACGAGGGCACGGCGCCCGTCAGCAGCGCGGGCCAAGTTCCACCAACGTGGGACGGCGCGTCCGATTGGTCGAGTTCGCCGTTCGAGGTGGTCGAAGAATGATCAAATTGACGAAGATCGATTCGCCCAAAATCAATTCGGCCCTGAAATTTTCGCTTCGAACAGCATCCCTGTTCGTGCTGGGATTCGGGCTGAATTCGTGCCGGCAAGCTCATGACGGTCCCTGGCTCGGCGCGCAACTCTCGCCGTGGCTGACCGTGCACACGGACGGCGTCAAGGATCCGCTCGACGTCTGGCGGAGTTCCGGGCTGCGTTTGACTCTGAAGGACTTTGCCCTTCAAGGGGAAGCCGCCTCCTTTGCACGCCGACACAAATTGGTTATGGTTAGTTTTCCATTTCAAAGCGAACTCGCCGCCCAACTCGCTAGCGACCCTTTGACCCTTTTCCACTTCGAAGGCGACGCCGAGCACTCCGGCTGGGCCGCCGTGGTCTTGCCCGATCCAATGGTGCGCGAAGGCTTGGCCCTGAGCGCCCACGCCGCGAACAACCACGCCTGCGGCAACATGGTGCCTTTGACCCTCAACACGCTTGCCGTCGAGGCCCGCATTACGCCGCCGATTTATGCCTCGGAAGTGCCGCTTCAAGGCCTCGACACGCTGCTGGCCGAGCCGAAGGAAGCCAATATCGAAACGACGATCAACGCGCTCGCCGCTATGGGCACGCGGTACTTCACTTCGCAGTCCGGCATCAAGACTCCGGACGAGCTCGAGAAGATGTTCGTCGCGGCCGCGGACGGCAAGATCACCGGCTTCACCGTCGACCACATCGCCCACCAAGAGTCCGACCAGAAGTCCCTCGTCGTCACGATCCCCGGCACGGAGGACAATGATACGACGGTGATCGTCGGCGCCCACCTCGACAGCATCAACTCGGGCAACCGGACCGGCCCAGCTCCCGGGGCGGACGACGACGCTTCCGGCATCGCGACGCTGATCGAAATGACGCGCGCCATCGCCGCAACCGGAGCGCAGTTCAAACGCAAGATCGAATTTCACGCTTACGGCGCGGAAGAAGTCGGCTTGGTCGGCAGCTCCGAAATCGCGACGAGCTACGACGCCGCGGGCCGCAAGGTCGCCGCCATGCTGCAAATCGACATGAATTCATGGAACGCCGTCGCCGGCGCGTCGACGATCTATCTCGTGAAGACGGACACGAGCATGACCCTCCGCCGTTCGGTGAAGGACGTCCTGACGAGCTACCTCGGCGGCGACTACCAAGAAAAGGTCCTGGAGCACGGCACGTCGGACCACCGCTCGTGGACGACGATGGCTTATCCGGCGGTCTTTCCGTTCGAAGACCCGCTCAACTACAACAAAGCCCTGCATACGACGAGCGACACCCGCGCCACGATCAACGACCTCGGCCTTTCGGAGCGCTTCGCCAAGCTCGGCGTCGCCTTCCTCGCGCACGAGGCCGGTTTGGTATCGGCCGGCGCCACGTACGACCAAGGCGTCGCGGCGCTCAAGGCCGCGGCCTCGAAAGACCTGAAGCTCGCCATCTCGCCCACCGAGTTTGACGGCTACTACGCCGTCAGCGTTGCCGGCCCCGACCAGGTCAAGACCGTCGAACTTTGCCAAATTAGCGGCGTCGGCGCTTTGAGCTGCAGCAAGGAGCGCCTAGGATCGACCGCGGCGAAAACCGATGCCGGGCGGAACTTCTATGCCACCGAACAATCGATGGCGATCGACGCCGACGCGCGCTTAGCGGTCTTCGGTTACGACGAGCGGGACAAGCTCGTCGCCGTGCGCACGGTGCACCTGCGCAAGAAGTGAAGGTAGCCGGTTACCAGGAGAAGCTGAAGATCTTCGCCTTGTAGCCTTCTTTTTCGCCTGCTTGAATGTAGCGAACGTCCGTCAAGAACGACTTGGCGGCGCGCTGCTTCATCAATTGTTGGGCCACCGCCGGTTCGGCGAAAGGTTCGGTCGCGAGGACCAGCAGCGGCGCTTCTCCCCTCACCTCGCGTACGGCCAAGGCGCCGGACGCGGTGCGGGCCTCGAGCACGCCGCTGGCTTTCAAGAATTCGTCAAAGCGCGCCGCGGTCACCGGAACGCGCGCTAGGACGGCTAGGACGCCGGCCTTCTTCGCTCCTAAACTCGGATAGTGGTCCTCGCCTAAACGTTCGATGCTGGCGGTGTCGAGCGTCCATTCGTCAATATTCAGGGCGAGCGGTAAAGCAAAGTTGCCGGCTGGACTCATGACGACGATCTTGAGCGTCGCGTCGCCTGGATCGAACGTCGGTGCTTCGAGCCAAACTTCGACGGACGACGTGGCGAGGCTCTTCCAGGGGTAGTTGGTTCGCCGCACCATCTGCGCGAGGCGGTCTTTCAGGGTGTTTTGAAATTGTGCTTTCGTGTAGGCATACTGCTTGTCGCCGACGCGGAACTGATAACCGGCCGGCGTTTCGCAACCGGCAAGCGGATGCAGTTGGTTTTCGGGCGCAAGAAAGACGCACGTGCCGGCCTCCGTCTTGACGACCTTGCCGTCGCCCTTGCGGAAGAATTTGGGCAACGAGACGCAGCCCGACAGGGCGCTCGTCACCAGCGCCAACCCCAAGACATGCCGTGCCTTCCACCGTTTCATGCAAATCCTTTTGCAACCGGCGTTGGGAATCCCCCAAGCCCTGCCTGGATCATCGGCAAGAAGCGTCGGCATCTGAGGGGAAATCCAGGGTTCAGCCGCGGTCCGCTAGGGCAACCCGGAAATCATTGAGAATTTTCACCGACGAGCTCGACCCGATGCGGGTCGCCCCGGCCGCGGCCATGGTAATCGTGGCTTCCAGGGTCCTGATGCCTCCCGAAGCCTTGATCGTCGTCTTGGTGCCGCGGACGATCTTCGCCATCGTCGTGAT
>JAYWBY010000703.1:0-2985 GCA_043781115.1 Pseudomonadota bacterium | reverse complement strand
CTTTTTCCCAATGCCGTTTGGCGAGATCCTTGCGGCCGAGCTTGTAGTAGAGAATGCCGAGCCACGTGTGGGCGTCGGGGAGTTCCGGGCTTAACTTGACGATTTCCTCGAACTCTTGCTTAGCTTTGTCGTTTTGGCCAACTCGGACGTAGAGCTTGGCGAGTGCGAGCTTCACGTCGGGCATGCGTTCGTAGAGATTCAGGGCCTTCTTGTACTCTTGGATGGCGTCGCCGAACATCCCCGTGTCCTCGTAGGACTGGCCGTTGGTCACATGCTGATTCGCGAGCCTTCCGAGGACTAGACCGGGCTGGCGTTTCTTCGGGTTGATCTGCGCCGTCAGTTGGGTGAAGACGCCGCGCGCTTCGTCGTAGCGACTGAGATCGCACAGGGTCGCGGCGAGGTTGAGCGCCGCCTCGACGAAGTCAGGGTTGGCCGACAGCGCCTTGTTGAATTCCTTCAGCGCGTCGACGAACTTCGACTGCTTATGGAACGTCACACCGAGGAGATTGTGAACGTTGGCGAGCGAGCCGTGGTCCGTCAACGTCGCTTTCAGCAGCTTTTCCGCGGCATCGAAGCGGTTGACGCTGAGATAGAGGCTGACCTTGCGGCGCACCTCGGCGATTTCGCTACGGCTCGGTCCACCCATGCGTTAGGCGACCGCCGTGGCTTCGAAACGGCGCGACACGAGAATTTTGATCTCGCCAGGGAAGGCCACTTCCTCTTGGATCTTCTTGGCGATGCCTTGTGACAGACTATCGAGATCACTGTCCCGGATCCGCTTGTTGTTGACCTCGACGTGAACTTCGCGGCCGCCGTTCATGATCGAGATGTCGACGATTCCCGGGAAACTGCGGATTGCCGACTCGATGCCGGACAACCGCAATTGATAGCCTTCTTCGAGGTTGACTCGGGCGCCAGGGCGCGCGCCGGACAGCGTATCCGCCGCGCGCAGCACGTAGGCGAGCGGTGTCTCGATGACCAAGTCGTTGTGATGCGACATCACCGTGTCGCAGATCAGCCGGTTTTCTCCGAAGCGGTCGGCATAGTCGCCGCTGATGACCGCGTGACTGCCCTCAATGCGGTAGTCGATGGCCTTGCCGATGTCGTGGAGAAGCCCGCAGCGCTTCGCCGCGTCGGGGTCGACGCCGAGTTCGAAAGCGATGATGCCCGCGAGTTTGGCGACTTCGACGGTGTGGTACCACTGGTTCTGCCGGTAGCTCGTCCGCCAGTTGAGGTAGCCGACGAGCTTCTGGACTTCCGGATGGATGCCTTCCAGCTGAACTTCGCGTATCGCCTCGCGGCCGAGTTTGATTGCTTGCTGCTCGAGCGTCGCGCGGTGTTTGTCGTAGTAGGCGCCAGCCTTCGCCCAGGCTTGCGGGCCTTTCGGCAAAAGTTCGGTAAACGCCATGCGCACGGCTTCGCGGTTGATCCCCGCGCCGCCCGCCAGCTTGATGATCGGCATCGGGTGCTCGGCATCTGCCAGGAGTTCGACCTCGATCTCGGCCTTCTGCTTGAAGTCTTCGATCATCTGCAGGCCTTCCGCGGTGATGCGTTCAGCCATCTTGACGTCGCCCAGCTCCACCATGTTGATCGATTTCGGCCAATAAAAATCTGGGGCATAGCGCGCCATGACGCGCGCCATCGTCCGCTGGGCGATCCTCTTCGAGGAGGCACTAAGGTCATCGTCCAAAAAGCGCAGCGACTTCTGGCACTCGATGCGGCGGGACTCGATGAGGTTGTCGTGGAGATTCTTGGTCAGGGACTTCGCTTCGATCTTGGCGATGGACTCGAGCTGGACGACCAGCTCCTTCTTCATCGTGTCGATCTCCGCCTGCTTGGCGAGATACGCGGCCTTTTGCACTTCGACCTTCTGCTGATGGACTTCGAGATCCTTCGCGATCTTTTGGACGCGAGTGTCCTCGAGGATCAGCGAGTGGTCGCGCGCGTCCAAATCTTCTTCCGCGATCTTCAAGTCTTCCTTGCGCTCGCTGATGTCCGCGTCGAGTTGCTCGGCGACCATCTGGTGCTCTTCTTCTAGGCGTTCGGTCTCGGCTTGCTTGCGGGCGTCTACCGACTTCTTCGCGTCGTCGAGAATGTCTTGGTATTGGCGCTGGTGGTCGGCGCGCAGGCGCTTTGGCAAGCTCTTGTGTATGACCAAATAAATTAGGTAGCCGACGGCGATCGCGGCCAAACCGACATAAACGTAAGGCATCATCTCGTTCATTCTCCGAAAATCCTCTGCACTCGTCGTTCATATCATAATATGCGCGGTGGCGGGGAGCGAGATGGCGTATTACAATGAAAGGTGCCAACATAGGTACCTAATTGTCTAAATCATCTTCCAATTCAACTAGTTACGACTTTTTCGCCGAGACGATGACGTGTGCGGCGGACGAGCTTTGGAAGCGCCACGGTCAGAAGCAGCAGATCCGGACGAAGCCCGACTCTAGCCTTGTTACGGAAGCCGACCTCGCCAGCGAGAAAATCATCCTAGACAGGATCCGTCGCTCCTATTCGGACGACCTAATTTTGTCGGAGGAGGCCGGGCTTTCGGCGACGGGTCGGAAATCCGGTTCTCACATTTGGATCATCGACCCGCTCGACGGCACGACCAACTTCGCCAACGGCTACCCGTTCTACTGCGTATCGGTCGCCCGCGGCCGGTTTCTCGCCAACGGCAAGATCGAAATCGTCGCCGGGGGTGTCTACGACGTGCCGCGGCGCAATCTCTACTACGCCGAGCTCGGCAAAGGCGCGAAGGTGGACGGCAAGGCGCTGCAGGTAGCCGTGTCGCGCGACTTCGCTCAGTGCTTTTTGTGCACCGGCTTCTATTATAAAAAGGGCGAGGACCTCGAGAAGGAGATCCGGCGCTTCTCTCATGTCGCGGAGCATTGCCAGGCGATCCGCCGTGACGGCGCCGCGGCGCTCGACCTGGCGCTCGTCGCGGCCGGCATATTCGATGCTTTTTGGGAATCAGGCCTGGCG
>JAYWBY010000702.1:0-2988 GCA_043781115.1 Pseudomonadota bacterium | reverse complement strand
ACCTGTGAAGGACCGCCGTTGAGCAAGAAGCGGTCTTCGAAGTCCAAAAACAAAGGCAAGCCCCCGCCGCGGCGTGACGGGGGAAAGCCCGGTCACGCCCACAAGGGCGGCGGCAAACCCGGAGGCCACGGCGGCAAACCTGGAGGCCAAGGCGGCAAACCCGGAGGCCCTGGGGGCGGCGGCGGCGGTAAGCCGGCCAGCCGGCACGGCCCGCCGGGCCGAGACCGCGAATCGCGGCCCAAGGCCGAAGAGCCTGGACGCGGCGCCAGCTTTCTCGCCAAGGCGCGCCAGGACACCGACACCAAAGTGAAGGCCTGGCTCGCCGAGGGCGTCGAGATGCGGCGCCAGCGTGCCGCGGCGCCGCCCCTGTCGGACAAGGCCTTGGACCCTTGGCAGCAAGAGGTCTTCGACAACTTGGTCGCCGGCAACTCCGTCATAGTCGATGCTCCAACCACCGCCGGCAAGACCCGCGCGGTCGAGGCGTTCTTCCGCGCCAACCTCGACAACCCGGGCTTTCGCGCAGCCTATACGACGCCGGTCAAGAGCCTTTCGAACGACAAATTGCGCGAATTCCGCGAGATGTTCGGCTCGGAGAATGTCGGCATCGCGACGGGCGACATCAAAGAGAATCTCGGCGCGCCGATCGTCGTCGCGACGCTCGAGTCTTACCGTAACTCGCTGCTCGGCGTCGAACCGGACTTGGGGCGGACGCTTGCCGTCTTCGACGAATACCACTACGTCCAGGACGAAGGCCGCGGCAGCGCCTGGGAAGAGGCGCTGATCCTTACGCCGCGCACCTGCCAGGTGCTTCTCTTGTCGGCCTCGGTAGCCAACGCCAGCGAGTTCACCGCTTGGATCAACACGCTGAGCGACAACACCCGCGAATGCGTCTTGGTGAAGACGGAAAAGCGCCCGGTGCCGCTCGTTGGCTTGGTGCATTATGGCGGCGAATGGCTTTTGCCCGAGACTCTTCCTGAAAGTGCGCTGCACAACCTCGACCGCCAACGCCTGACCTTGCCCATCCGCCAAGAGGAGCTGGTCGACAAGGTCAAGACCTTGGTCGAGCTCGAGCTGACGCCGTGCATCATTTATTGCGGCCGCCGTATCGCCTGCGAAACCATGGCGGGGCTGCTTTGCAAGAACCTGCCGCCGCTCGCCGAGGCCGATGCCGTCAAGATCGGCGCCTCGCTCGAGGCCAGCCACCGTGAGTTTCACGCGCTTTCGTTCATCAGCACGCGCCTGCGCCAAATGCTGCAAGTTTACGGCGTCGCTTTTCACCATTCGGGACTCGCTGCGCCCGCCCGCATGGCCATCGAACAGCTGGTGAAACACGGCCTCCTGCGCTTCTGCACGGCGACCATGGGGCTGTCGCTCGGCATCAACTTCTCGGTGCGTTCTGCCGTCATTTCCGACTACCAGCGCCCAGGCGAGGCGGGCTTTACCGACTATTCGCCGTCGGAGGTCTTGCAGATGCTCGGGCGCGCCGGCCGCCGCGGCAAGGACGTCGTCGGCTTCAGCCTTTGGGCGACGCCGGAGGCGATGTCGAGGCTAGGCAAAACGCAAAGGGACGACGTCGAATCGCGGCTGCGCAACGATCCGACGACCTTCCTCGGCCTGATCGGCCGGGGCTTCAATCTGAAGTCCATCGAGAACTTCTACAGCAAGAGCTTCCTTCGTTTCCAGGACAGCAACGTCGATTTGAGCGTCGTCACGAAGTCCCGGCTGATGAAGAAGCTCGGCGACCGCGACCTCCCTTGCCAGTCGCCGGCCTTCGAAGTGACGCGCTTTTGGAAGGACGATAAGACGTCCCTCTGCTGGAATTGCCCGCATTTGCAGCCTTGTCACAAAGTACTCGACGCCAAGAGCTCCGGGTCGCTCTCGGCCTTGCACCTCCACCTCCACGGCATCGGCGCGCTCGACGTCGAGGAGAAGCTGACGGCGTTCGGCTCCATCGCCCGCTACTTTCCCCAAGCCGGCGGCCTGGTCATGGCCCGCATGATCGCGGATGGCAAGATTACGCCCGACAACTTGAACCGGGCCGTCGAGCTGGCCGCCGCTATGACCATGGCCCGCTTCAAGGAACCTGGCACCGAGGGCGCTTACCGCTTCCCTTTCGACGGCGCCGAGATCGAGGAGCAGCTCGAGGGCATGTACCCGCACGAGCTCTTCGAAGAGATCTACGACCCGCCGTTCAAAAGCCGAACCTACCCGGTCATCCGCGAGTTCAACCCCGCCGCCGGTTTCATCGTGCGCGAGTGGCTGAACGGCATGCCGTGGAAGGATCTCTCGGCCGCCGTGACGCACGAGCAGTTCGGCACGGGCGACATGATGTCGCTCATCTACCGGTCCGCGACGTACTTGCAGTCCATGGTTCAGGCTGACATCCTCGACTTGAAGGACATGGCGCGGACGCTCCGCGGCCTGCTCCTCCGCGAGCCCCTAAGCTATGCGTTGTCGATATAGCGACGCGTTGTCAGGCTTTTGGTCAGTGGCTCCGCCGTCCCTTAATTACTTTAAAATACCCTTTAAAATACTGACGTTTTCTAAAGAATTCTTACTGGCCGATTGGCCAGGATATGAATTTCATTTTATATATTGACAACTTTTCTTAACGAGCGTAAAAACCGAACCCAGAACGATCCCCCACTAATGGGACCTCTCCCCGTGGAATATCCTCTGTGAAGACATGTGGTTGCCACGAAAGAGCCGAAGGTCGACCGGCTCTGCCCTTGCTTCTTGCGAGTTGGACAACTCCTTGCAAAGAACCGGTGCAGAACTGAAAAGCAGGGGAAACCCTTAGTCGAATCTCAGTAGTAATTAGGTACCGTTCTGATTCGAGACACGAGAAAAAGCTCTACCGCTGCATAGTTTCCTCCTTTCCCGTTTTTGTTAGCGCTGCACGTACTGTCTTATCCAAAAGTTTCCCTCTCAAAATTTTCACCTTGGTGGCTAGAGCTTGGGGGTCCCGAGAGGGGCCCCGTCTCGTTT
>JAYWBY010000701.1:0-2993 GCA_043781115.1 Pseudomonadota bacterium | reverse complement strand
GGCCAACGACTTGATGTATTCGGTCGGCTGATTGAGTTCGCGCTTGTGGTTGATGATGAGCTTGCGACGCGTGTCGTCTAGCTGGGTCTTGGTGAAGTAGTCGGGCTTAACCCACTCTTTTACTTCCGACAGCAGCAACTCTTCCACGCGCTGGGCGTTCTTCGGCTCGGCGGTGGCGAACATTTCAACTTCTCCCGCTTGGCTCTGGGTGTAGTACGAAATGCCCGATTCGAAGGTCAGGCCGGAGTCGACGAACTTCTTGTAGAACTTGCCGGACTTGTGTTCCAAGAGGTTGATCAAGAGGTCGGCGGCAAACGAGTCTTGCGGCTCTGTCCGAGCCTTTGGGCCGTCCATGACGACGGCGACGTGGGCGTTCTGGACGTTTAGGCGCGCCATGACGAAGGTCGAGGACGCGGGGAAGGCTGGGAAGGGCGCCGGCTTCTTCGCTTTCCAGTTTTTGGGGTCTTTCCAGTCGGCGAAGTACTTCTTCGTCAGGCGCTCGAGCTCGGCGGGTTTGAAGTCGCCGGCGACGAGCAGCGCCGAGTTGGAGGGCACGAACACTTCGTCCCTGATGCGGAAGAGCTGCTCGCGCGAAGCTTGCTCGATGATCGGGCGGAGGCCGAGCGGATCGCGAAGATGCTCTTCGTTGCCGTAGATGTAGTTTCTCTGCAGGTTGCTGAAGTCGAACGACGGTTGGGCGGCGGCGCGGTCGTACTCGTCCAAGACGACGCGGCGCTCGCGCTTCATCTCTTCTTCGTCGAGGAGCGGCGTCGAGATGGCGTCCGACATGAATTGGATGCCTTCTTCCAAGAAGGCCGAGGGCAGAGTGAAGTAGTAGCGGACCTTTTCGGCCGACGTGTCGCCGTTATAGACGATGCCGAGTTGGCGGATGCGCTTGTTGAACGCCTCCTGGTTGGTCAGGCGCTTGTTGCCCTTGAAGAACATGTGTTCCCAAAGGTGCGTCAAACCGTTGATGTCCGGCGTCTCGGTCATCGCACCGGCCTTAGCCGTCAAGACGATGGTGACGAGCGGCACCTTGTGGCTCTCCATGCCGAGCACTTCTAGGCCGCTGTCGAGCTTCTTCGAGACGTAGACTTTTTCCTCGGCGGCGAACGAGACGTTGGCGAGAAGCGTCAGCGCGACGATCGGCCCAAACACGAGACGCATAAATCGGACTCCTTGCTGAGGGATATCTTACTTTAATGAATCGGCGACGATCTCGGCTAGGTCTTTCACTTTAACAGTTTCGCCCTTGCCGTGATGCTTGACGCCGTCGTTCATCATGGTCATGCAGAACGGGCAGGCGGTAGCGACGGTGGTCGCGCCGGTGTCGATCGCCTCTTTGGCCCGGTTCTCATTGATTCTTGTGCCTATTTTTTCCTCAAGCCACATCCGGCCGCCGCCGGCGCCGCAGCAGAAGCCCTTTTCCTTGCTTCGCTCCATTTCCTTGAACTGGAGGCCAGGGACGGCGGCTAGCGACTCGCGCGGGCTTTCGTAAACCTGATTGTGGCGCCCGAGGTAGCACGAGTCGTGGTACGTCACGGTCGTCGCGGCTGCTTCCGGGAGCAGCTGCGGCTTGATCTTGCCGGACTTGGTCAAATCGGAAATTAGCTCGCTGTGGTGGACGACGTCCAAATTGACGCCGAAGTCCGGGTACTCGTTCTTCAGGGTATTGAAGCAGTGGGGGCAGCCGGTGACGACCTTCTGCACTTTGTAACGCTTCAAGGTCTCGACGTTGCCCTCGATCTGCATCTTGGCCAGGTATTCGTTGCCGAGGCGGCGGGCGGTGTCGCCGTTGCACGTTTCCTCTTTGCCTAGGATCGAGAACGAGATGCCGGCGGTCTGGAGGATCTTGACGATCGACTGCGAGACTTTCTTGTAGCGTTCGTCGTACGAGCCGGCGCACCCGACCCAGAAGAGGTACTCGACGTCGCTCTTCTCGGCCATCGAGGTGACGTTCAGCCCTTTGGCCCAATCGGCGCGAGTCGAAGGATCCATCGGCCAAGGCGAGGCGTTCGTTTCGAGGCTTTTGAAGGTGTTATTCAGCTCTTCGGGGAAAGTTCCCTGCGTCAGCGTCAAATAGCGGCGCATGTCGACGATCGACGGGATGTGCTCGATGTAGAGCGGGCACGCCTCCATGCAGGCGCCGCAGGTGGTGCAGGACCAAAGTTCGTCGGCGGTGACGATGTCGCCGTGAAGCGCGCGGCGTTCGGCCTCGGGCTTGGTCGCGACCTCGTGGATCGCGGTCTTGATGTGTTTCATGATCTTGCGCGGGTCGAGCGGTTTGCCGGTGTTGGTCGCCGGGCATTCGGCAGTGCAGCGGCCGCACTCGACGCAGGTCTGGCCGTCGAGGAGCTGCTTCCAGCTGAAGTCTTGGGTCTTGGCGACCCCAAAAGACTCGGCGTTTTCGTCGAACTCCATCGGCCGGAGCCGGCCGCGCGGCTTCAGGCTCCTGAAGAGCATGTTCGGCCACACCCAGATGAAGTGCTGATGCTTTGACGAAGGGATGAAGACGGTGAAGCCAAAGAGGACGAGGCAGTGCATCCACCAAACGGTTTTGCTGAAGAGGTGCCAGCCTTCGTTCGACTCGAAGCCGAAGAGGCCGCCCAAAAGTCCGGCGATGGCGTGGGAGAAGGTCAGCGGGGCTGCCGGGAGGCCCGAGCCATCAGCGACGAAGCTCGCGGCGCCCATGTAAACCATGGCGGTCAGCACCAAGAGGCCGATCAAGCCCAAGACGATGTAGGCGTCGACCCGCGAGTGTTTTTCGAGTTGCGACAGGCGCCACGGTTTGAAGACCAGGCGGCGGACGAAGGCCCAGATGATGGCGAAGAAGACGGCGAAGTTGGCGGCGTCCTGGATCGCCAGGTAACCGCTGTATATTGGCCCCTCACCGAGGAAGAGGCGGAACGAGAAGGCGTCGAAGAGGCCGTGCACCAAGGTTTCGAGCGTGCCGATGGTGACCGTCACGAAACCGAAGAAGATCATGTAGTGCA
>JAYWBY010000700.1:0-8366 GCA_043781115.1 Pseudomonadota bacterium | reverse complement strand
TCGTGGCATCAGCAACGACGTGATCTTGGAAGCTTTGAAGGTGGTGAGAGATCCCGACCTTCACAAAGACATCGTAGCTTTGGGTTTCGTCCGCAACATCGTCGTCGAGGGCGACCGCGTCGCCTTCGAAGTCAACCTGACGACCCCCGCCTGTCCCGTAAAAGAGAAGCTGAAGGCCGAGTGCGAAGCGGCGGTCGCGGCCATCCCCGGCGTCTCGAAGGTCGAAGTCACGATGACCGCGACGACGCGCGCGCCGGAGAAGTCGGCCGCGGCCGCCACGATCCCGGCACTCGCCAACGTCAAGAACATCATCGCCGTCGCCTCGGGCAAAGGCGGAGTCGGCAAGTCCACCACTGCGGTCAACCTTGCGTTCGCCCTTGCCAAAGCCGGCTCGAAAGTCGGCCTGCTCGACGCCGACGTTTATGGTCCATCGATTCCCCGCATGGTGCGGATCACCACTGCCGCCGAGCAAAAGGACCAGATCATCGTCCCGCCGGAAGCAGACGGGGTAAAGCTCTTGTCGATGGGCATGTTCCAATCCGGCGACAAAGCTGCGATCATGCGCGGCCCAATGGCAGGCAGCGTCATTAAACAGTTCCTGACGCAAGTTGAATGGGGCGAGCTCGACTATTTGATCATCGACTACCCGCCCGGTACCGGTGACATCCAGCTGACCATTTCGCAAACGGCCCCTGTGACCGGCGCCGTAATCGTCACCACGCCGCAAGAAGTGGCCTTGATCGACGTCCGCAAGGCCATCAGCATGTTCAAGACCTTGAAGGTGCCGGTGCTCGGCGTCATCGAGACCATGAGCTACTTCGTTTGCGACGGCTGCGACAAGAAACACTACATCTTCCGCCAAGGTGGCGGCGAGCGCTTGGCTCGCGAATATGGCGTCGCCTTCCTCGGCGGCGTGCCGCTCGACCCTGCGGTCGCGGAAGGCGGCGACGAAGGTCAACCGCACGTCGTCAAACACCCGACCGCCGCCGCATCGCTGGCGTACTTTGCCGCCGCCGGTGCCACAGCGCAGCAGCTCTCGATCCTGAACGCCAAGGACGACGGCGCCCTAAGCCAATTCTCGCTCGTGTGGAAGAATTAATGGAAAACATCCGCGTGCGCGACATCGCTCAACTCGACCCCCGCACCCTTGCGATTTCTTGGACGGATGGGGTCGTTAGCAGATACGACGTCGTGGAACTACGCCGCCGCTGCCCTTGCGCAACTTGCATTGACGAATGGACCCATCAACAACGGCTGAAACCCCAAGAAGTCGCCGACACGGTCCGCCCAGTGCGCATCGATTCCGTCGGATCCTATGCGCTCAAGATCGACTTCAGCGACGGCCACACGACGGGAATCTACACGTTCCCGATGCTCCGCGCCCTTTCCTAGCCCCGGCCTTCAGGTCTTGCCGACCATCTTAGCCCTCAGAGGCATGAGGAGTTCGGCGTACTTCGGCTCTGTCCAACGGCCCGGTCGTTCGAGAGCGATCTCGGCCGCTAGGTCCGCGGGCGCCTCTCCCAGAATCTCCATTTCATATTCCATCCATATACCGAAACGGTCATAGACGAGTTGGCGCATCTGGACGGAGAGTTCGAGGATCGCGCGACTCGTTGCACCCTTGTTGTAGACGAAGTTGGCGTGGTGGGGCGAGACTTCGGCGCCTTGGTGCTTCAGCTGTTTCGCCCCGACTTGATCCAGCAAGATGCCGCTCGTGATCCCGACAGCGTGGTCGTTCTTGAAGACGCAGCCGCACGACGGGTAGTCGAACTGGCCCTTGCCCTCGCGGTCGGCCTCGCAAAAGAGCATTTTCTCTTCGATCTCCTTCGCATTCCCCGGAGCGAGCTTAATTTCGACTTCCGAGATCAACTCGCCGTTGTCCATGAAGATGGTGTCTTTGTATCCGCGGAACATCGCGGGATCGGTATATTCGCGGGCTTCGCCGCCCAACGTCACCGTCCTCACTTTTTTTACGATCTGACTAATTTCTCCGCCATAACAGCGAGCGTTCATCCGTGTCGTGCCTCCGAGCTGGCCCGGCAACCGGTACATCCAGGAAGCTCCGACCAAACCCGCGCCTAGAGCGAGCTTCGGAATGAGAGAATTTTCGACGCCCGCGCCGACTATCAAGAGATCGCCGTGCCGTTCCAGGCGTTTTAACCCGCTGAAGACGACGAAAGCCCCGGGGAAGTGTTCGTCCATCACTAGCGAGTTCGTGCCTCCGCCGAGCAGTTGGAGCCTCAAACCGCGGCGCTTGATCTCGCGCATATGCTCGCGAAGCTCCGTTTCGCTTTCCGCGACGGACAGCAGCTCGCACGTCCCGCCCGTCTTATAGTAGGCGAAATCCTTCAGACGGGAGTTCTTTTGAAAGGCCATGGGCTTACCTTAGCCGTCTTCCGGGAAGACTCGAAACAGCTCGTCTTGAAACGCGTAGTACTGGTCGCTTTCGGTCAAGAGGAAGGTCACGCGGCGGAGGCTCTTCAACTTCATCGCCCGGTCGAGGAAGACTTTCAGGTTGCCGATCTCTGCGACCACGCTAGCGCCGACGATCGCGACGTGCCGCGCTCCGCGCGAATCCGCCACGGCGAGGTCGCTCACCGAACCGACCTGGGCGTCAGCGGCAAATAGCGAAGCATCACCTTGAAAAAGGTCGATTGCTACGCCGCCCTGCCGTCTAATGCCGAGCATTTGTTTCGCCTAAGTTATTTCATTCGCTTCGCGAGCACGGCCGCGATGTCGGCCGGAGAATCCGCCACGCCGCAGCCGGCTGCCTTCAAGGCTTCCATCTTCTCGGCCGCCGTCCCGTGGCCGCCAGAGATGATCGCGCCGGCATGGCCCATGCGCTTGCCCTTCGGCGCGGTCTGTCCGGCGATGAAGGCCGCGACGGGCTTCTTGACGTTCTCTTTGATGAACTTCGCGGCCTTGATCTCGGCGTCGCCGCCGATTTCGCCGATCAAGATGATGCCTTTGGTTTCTGGATCTTGTTCGAAGGCCATCAAGCAGTCGATGAAGTTGGTGCCGTTGATTGGGTCGCCGCCGATGCCGATGCAAGTCGTCTGGCCTAGGCCGAGCGTCGTCGTCTGGTGCACCGCTTCGTAGGTCAGCGTTCCCGACTTCGACACGATGCCGACCTTGCCGCGCTTATGGATGTAGCCCGGCATGATGCCGATCTTGCATTCGTCCGGCGTAATGATGCCAGGGCAGTTCGGGCCGATCAACCGGGTGATCTTGGACCGGTCGAGGGCTTTGCGGACAGGGATCATGTCGAACACCGGAATGCCTTCCGTAATGCATACGATCAATTCGATTTCGGCGGCGATCGCCTCTAAGATCGCATCGGCCGCAAAGGGCGGCGGCACGAAGATCATGGACGCGTTGGCGCCGGTCTTGTGCTTGGCGTCGGCGACCGAGTCGAACACCGGCAAGCCGATGTGCTCCGTCCCGCCCTTACCCGGCGTCACGCCACCGACGAAGCGCGGCGCGTACTCGTGCGAGAATTTGGTGTGAAACTCACCGGACTTGCCGGTGATGCCTTGTGTGATGACTTTGGTGTTCTTACCGATCCAGATGGCCACTTGCAGCTCCTTCAGCGTTTCGCGGCTTCGACCACTTTACGGGCCCCGTCGTTCATGTCGAGGGCGGTCAAGAGCCGAAGGCCCGACTCCTCGAGCATTTTCCGGCCGAGGTCGACGTTGGTGCCTTCGAGGCGGACCACGACCGGCACCTTGATGCCGATCTCCTTCGCCGCGGAAATGATCCCCTCGGCGATGACGTCGCAGCGCATGATGCCGCCGAAAATGTTGACGAAGACCGCCTTCACTTTCGTGTCGGACAAGAGAATCATGAAAGCGCGCGTCACCATCTCCTTCGTCGCGCCGCCGCCGACGTCGAGGAAGTTGGCTGGCTTGCCGCCGTTGAGTTGGATGATGTCCATTGTCGCCATCGCGAGGCCGGCGCCGTTGACCATGCACCCGATGTTGCCGTCGAGACCGATGTAGTTCAGGCCGTACTTCGACGCTTCGATTTCGCGGAGGTCTTCTTCTTGGAAGTCGCGCATCGCCTCGACGTCCTTGTGGCGGAAGAGGGCGTTGTCGTCGAAGTTCATCTTGCCGTCGAGCGCCAGCATCTTGCCTTGCTTGGTGATGACGAGCGGATTGATCTCGAGCAACGAGAAATCGTACTTCACGAACATCTTGTAGAGCTTGTCGAGGAAGGCCGTCGCTTCCTTCGCCAAAGCCGGCATCTTCATGCCCGCGGCCAAGGCGCGGTGATGATAAGGCATCAGCCCGATCGTCGGATCGATGCGGATCGTCACGATCTTCTCGGGCGTCTTGTGCGCGACCTCTTCGATGTCCATGCCGCCTTCGGTCGAGAACATGACGGCGACCGTCGCCGTTTCGCGGTCGACCATCATCGCCAGGTAAAATTCCTTGTCGATGTCGCTTCCGGCTTCAATATAGACCTTGTGGACGATCTTGCCTTCGGCGCCGGTTTGCGGCGTCACCAGCCGCATGCCGATCATCTTTTCGGTGACCTGCCGACATTCGTCGGGCGACTTGACCAATTTGACGCCGCCGCCCTTGCCGCGTCCGCCAGCGTGGACTTGCGCCTTCACGACGGCTACTTTCGCGTTCAAGCGCCGCATTGCGAATTCCGCTTCGATGGGCGAGTTCGCCAAATAGCCTTCGGGCACCGGCACGCCGTTGGCGGCGAACAAGCTCTTTGCCTGGTATTCGTGGATATTCATGGAAGCCCATCCTTTTCGGCTAGTGCCAAAGAATGCTGGAAAAATCTCGTGCAATGGCCTGCAGGCTATCATACAATTCGGTAAGTCCGCAGTAAACCATTGGTGCCCTCTCCCGCATGGCGACTTCATCACATAAACGCGTGCTGATCACTGGCGGTGCTGGCTTTCTTGGCAGTCATCTTTGCGAGCAATATTTGACCCAAGGCGCCGAGGTCATATGCCTCGACAACTTCCTGACGGGCTCCAAACGCAATGTCCAGCACCTGCTCGCGAACCCCCGCTTTGAACTCGTTCGCCATGACGTGACCGACCCGTACTTCGCGGAAGTGGACCTGATCTTGAATTTCGCTTGTCCCGCTAGCCCAGTTCACTACCAGCACAACCCAATCAAGACGATCAAGACTAGCTTCTTTGGCACCTACCACATGCTCGGCCTCGCCAAAAGACTGGGCGCTCGCCTTGTCCAAGCGAGCACGTCGGAGGTTTACGGCGACCCGGCGGTACACCCGCAACCGGAAGGCTACTGGGGCAACGTCAATCCGATCGGCATTCGCAGCTGCTACGACGAGGGCAAGCGCGTCGGCGAAACTCTGTGCTTCGATTACCATCGCGAGCACAAAGTCGACATTCGGCTCCTCCGCATCTTCAACACTTACGGGCCGCGAATGGCGCTCGACGATGGCCGGGTGGTGAGCAACTTCATCGTCCAAGCCTTGCGAGGCGAACCCATTACGATATACGGCGAAGGGCTTCAAACCCGCTCGTTCTGCTTCGTCGATGATTTGGTCGATGGCATCATGAAGTTCGCGGCACACCCGTCCGAGCTCGGTCCGCTCAATTTGGGCAACGACACCGAGTTCACCATGATCGAATTGGCGAAGGAAGTAATGAAGCAGGTCGGGGGGCCCTCAAAACTGGTGCATAGACCCCTGCCAAGCGACGACCCGAAATGCCGCCGCCCGGATCTCACGAAGGCAAAGGCGCAGCTGAATTGGACGCCGAAGGTGCCGCTCAAGGACGGGGTCGCCAAGACGATCGCCTACTTCCGCGAGGCGCTGTCAAAGTCTTGACGCTGCCTCTTCCGTCGCTTTCGGGTTAAAATACCTGGAAAGACGAAGGGGGAGTCATGCGATCGGATTTTCGGACAATGGCTGGGGCCAGCATTGGACTCGGCACGATCCTCGTCGCGACCCTGATGCTCTTCTCGACATGCCAACAAAGCAAGAGTCCGAGCCCCGGTCACGGCAGCTCCGAGGATGCGACCGCGCTATCGGGCACGTGGGTAAGCGGCTGTCATCCGGACCCGAGCAAGCCGGATTTTTTCTACACTGACAGCAGGACTTTTGGCGGCTCCGACTTCGACACCACCTTCGCCTCGTTCGGCGACGACGCGTGCAAGACTCCGCAGCTGACTCAAGCCCAAGTCGGGACTTTCGCTCTCGGCGACCCAGTTACCGGCACGGACGCCGAAGAGCTCGACCTGACGCTCAGCTCGATCTTGGTGACCCTCCACACCGACGGCCTGGTTCAGGCGTACAACGACAAGAAATTTTGCGGGGGCGGCTGGGAGAAAGACAAACAACGCCAGATCACAAAGGCAGCCTGTGGAGGCGCGACCTCGCCGGACGACGCCCCCGATATGGTGTACGAAATTTTTGCCGTTCGCGATCGCGTGCTCTATTTCGGCAAAAAGGACGCCGCCCACGCCGGCAAGGCCGCGGACCAACGTCCCAACACCGTCGACGAGAGTCGCCCATTCGCCAAGTCCTAACGGTCCTGCTTCCCACTTTTTGGCTGACGGCCGGCTGTAGCCAGTCGCCCGCGGACTCCTGGTCGCGGGCTTTGCCTTTGGGACTTTATGACCTCTCCGCGCCTAGCTGTGCGTCAACGAGCGCTTCTCCGGCGTATCCCGCCATCAGCTACCGGGTCGCGCTTTTTGACTTCGATGCATTGACGACGCACACCCTGGTCGTGCACCCGTTGACCCTGACGGAGACCTTTGATGACGGCGCCTGTCGCGTCGTCGCCGAACACACGGTCTTTCGAAATTACGACGGTATCTTGTCCGCGAGGCACGACCGCCACTTTACCTTTGCTCCCGCCGGCTGTGTGCTGCACGCAACGGCGAGAGGCTCGTCTTATGCGATAGGCCCGGACTTCAGCGCGCTCATGCGCGACAGCGATGACTTGACCGAAGAGCTACCCTTCGAAGTATCAACCGGCGACGGCGAAAGCTTTTCACTAAAGTCCGAGGATATTGGCGATCTGAACCAGCTTTGGGCGAGCTACGGGTGCTCGAGTCCAGACCGTCTGCAAATAGCCGCGCGACGCCATTCCGCCCCTCTCTGACGTCATAACCATTCGATATACTTAAATATAATCGGAAACCGTGGAAGTCGGTCAAGTCGGCCTGATGAACCTCCGATACCTTTGATATGAACGTCACCAAGCAAATCCGCCGCTACCTGGTCCTGACCGGATTCGCGCTCTTCCTGGCGAATTGCGGCGGCGGCACCGATCTGGCGGGCGGCAACAAGAGCAAGAAGAGTGACGCTGGTGATTCGAAAGAGGAGGCCGAAGGAACTTCTGCGACGGAGCCGGCGCAAGTCGCCGGCGCCTTCCTGGACGGTCTGGATTGCTCCTACATCAGCGGCGAAACACTCTTTGGATGCACGGCCTACGACGACGCCGGCAAGAGGATCGAGAACGAAGGCAATTCGTTCAATCTCCAACTCTTTAACGACAAGAACGAGTTGGTGACGATGAAGTCGCAAGCAGCTCCCACGACGTCTACGTTCCATAGCCTCGCGACTTTGCCACTTGGCTATACGACGTCCGGAACCCTGAAGATGACGATTACCTCAATCTCGTCCGGCAAAGTGCTGCAGAAATCCGCGCCGACGAAGAGCATCAAAAAGGCCACGGCGACGCCGCTCGGCAACACGGCTTTCGATAGCGACATCGGCACTTCGGTGGGCGGCGCCGACGTCACGGCCAATCCCGAAATCACTTTGAAGAGCTTTACCGTGTCCGGCAAGTGGGAGGGAGGGCAGCTCGGTCTGATTGCCAACGCCATCATCCCCGCCGACTTCTGCGATCCGGGCGGCATCGTTCGCCAGGAGCTTTCCGACAGTTCACAAATGATGACCAAGATCTTTACCGACGACGGCAAGAACGGCGAAGTCAATAAATTGATCCAAGCCGGCAACTTGACGATCGGCGCGGCTTCCACCGTCTGCTTCACTGCGGTTGGCCTCCTCTTCGACAGCAAATCGATGTCTCAGTTTGCCCAGTCCGGTAACGGCTGCCTTTTCGTCCGGGTCGGCACCAGCATCTACATCGGCAAAGAGACCCAAGGCACGGCGACCGTTAGCATCAACGACCTTCGGAAATTCGCCGCCGCCAAAGCCTGCCAATGAAAAAGGCGCGCCGATCAGCGCGCCTTCGTCTTACTAAAATCCAGCGATCTCAGAACTTCATGTTGCCGCGGAGAGCCAATGTCAAGGTGTTGGTCGCCACTTTGACGGCGTCATTCTTGTCGCTGCCGAATTCATAGCCGAGGCCGCCGCCGATGGCGGTCATTTTGTTGACGGAGTAATCAGCGGCCGCGCCGAGTTGG
>JAYWBY010000699.1:0-8369 GCA_043781115.1 Pseudomonadota bacterium | reverse complement strand
TTGACGCCTTCGGCCAACGGATGGACTATTTGCGCCTCGACGCCGCCCATTACCTGATGAGGTCCTACGGCGAGGACGGCGAGCAGAACACCATCACCAGCTCTCCCGACATGGGGGTCGTTCGCTGGGGCAAACTCCCGGAAGTCGGCGTCACCTACAAATACCCGAACGCGCCCGTGCCCGACCTCTACCCTGCGATCCTGCTCGACGGCGCCGATTCCCCGGATCACCAATGGCTCGCGCGCCTCTATACCGATCCCGAGGCCAAGACGCGGCAGCTTCTCGTCCGTCACCGCACGAAGGCCGGAACGTTCATGGTCGCCCGCCACGACGCCGTCGAGCAGTTTCTTTGGCTTCCCGGCGGCAAGCAATTGGTCTTCACCGCCTCGGGCAGCACGCGGCTTCGCGACGGGCTTTACCTCTGGAACCTCGGCGACGACAGCCTGGTGAATCTCGTCGACTCCGCCGGTCAGAACTTGCCGCTGTCGCCCTCGGCCCGCGCATTGTCGCTTTGGATGATGCTGGCGGGCGTGGCCAAAACGGCGGACGACGCCGTCGTGTATATGTACTATTGGCCGCGGCACGACGGCGGCTTGGATCCCGCGGAATTCTTCGTTCGCGATCAAGTTTTCGCCGTCGACATCTCGCAGAAGGCTGGTGTCGCGCCGAGGGCCCTACCGAATACGACTCTGCCGAAGAGCTTCGACGCCTTGCCGATTGAAACGCCGCTCTCCTTCACCGACCAACTCGACGGCCTAGGCGGCATCAAGTCCCAGCAAGAGTGGTTGAAGCTCGAGACCAGCGGAGAATTGGAGAAAGTGCTGCTCTCATGGCACCAGTTTTCGGAGCAGCAAACGCGATCGTCGCTCTTTCCGTACGGCCTCTGGATCCTCTCGGCTCTCTACAGTCAGAGCTTTCAGATCATGGCGGGCGAAGGCAGCCAAGACGCCGACGTCTTGCGCACGTTCGGCACGGAAATCGCTCGCGCCATCATCACCGACCCGGTGGCGCCGATGGTGCTGAAGGGCTTGGCGCTCTTCTCCTACGAAAACCTGATGGAAGGCGACGCCCTTCCCTACCGCCTCGGCGAGCTAAAGCGCATCCGTGCCGCGGTGAAGGATTTGCCGGCGCCTCCGCCGACCGCGACGCCCGTCGAGGATCCGGACGAAGAGAAGGCGACGCCTTAGAGAAGCTCCGTCCGCCCCTTGGCCTGCAACCAATCGACCACGCGCTTCACTTCTTGGGCTCGGTCTTTCGGACAGACGAGGATGGCTTTGCCGGCGGCGACCACGACCAGGTCCTTCAGCCCGAGCGCCGCGACGAACGGCCCGTCGGAGTCGATCGTCGTGCCGGTGGTGTCGAGCAAGCAAACGTCGCCGAAGCTCAAGTTGCCGTCAGCGTCGGGGCTAAAACCCCGGCTCAATGCGTCCCAGCTGCCGATGTCCTGCCAGCCGATGGCGGCCGGCACGACGGCGACGCGGTCACTCGTTTCGAGGACCGCATGGTCGATGGAAATCTTCGGCAGCGACCGGTAGACAGCGGGCAAGTCGGTTTCCCACCGCGCCGCACCGGCCTTTTTCAAGTCGCGAAGCTTGTCGACGGTCGGCTTCAGCGTGCGGGTCAGCTCTTCCAGCAAGACGTCGACGCGCCAAACGAACAGACCGGCGTTCCAGTAAAAGCGGCCGCTCTTGACGTACTCTTCCGCGACTTGGAGCTCGGGTTTCTCGCGGAAACTCGCGACCTTCGATGCGCCGGCGACACCCGGGAGTGGTCCGCCCTTTTCAATGTAACCGTAGCCCGTCTCGGCATACTCCGGGACGACGCCTAGGAGCGCCAAGAGTCCAGTACTCGCAGCAGCGACGGCGATGCGCACCGCGGCCTTGAACGCTTCTACGTCGCGAATCAAGGCGTCGGCATGGACGGAAACCATGATCGGCCCTTTGCCCGGCGCCAGATGTTCGATCTCCACGGCCGCCAACGCCAAAGCGTTCGCGGTGTTTTTCGCTTCCGGCTCAGCCAAAAAGTAACGGCAGGCCGCGCCGGCGATCCGGCGCGTCTCGGCGACCTGGTCCTTGTGCGTCACGATGAGCCGCCGCTCGGGCGGAATGAAGCCGTCGAGGCGCGCCAACGTCAGCTCGAGCATCGTCGTGGGTTGGCCGCCGAGCTTGCACAGCTGCTTAGGGCGGAGGTGCCGGGATTTCGGCCAAAACCGCGTGCCGCTGCCTCCGGCCAGGACGACGGCGTAAACGTTGGCTGGTAAGGCACTCATGGCGTGCCCTTCACCGAAGTTTATAGGCGTAAAGGCTCTTCATGCCGGTCGTGTAATAGATCGAATTCTCGAACAGCACGGGGGCGCTGGCGAGCGACGAGCCGACTTTGTCGTGCCACAGAATCTCGCCGGTGCGCGCGTCGAGCGCCGTGATGCGGCCACCGGCCCCGGCGACGAATAGTTGGGTCTCGCCCGCGGTGATCGTCGTGACCGGTGCACCGGTGATGGCACGCCAGAGACGCTTGCCGTTATTGTCCGGATCCAATGCGTAAACGTCGCCGTTGAGCGCGCCGATGTAGAAACGGGCGCCGCGGAAGGTCGACGTCGTGACGCCGGGCAGCTGCTCTTGCCAGGCGACGCTCCGGACCGAGGTGCTGAGGTCGATCGCCGCGACGAGACCGTCGTAACGCGACAGAATCAAACGGTTGCTTCGCACCGAGGTCTCGCCGACGATGTCGTGGAAGCGCGCGTCGTTGTAGGCTGGATTGTAGCGCCAAAGGAGTTTCCCGGAGTCGGCCGAGACGCCAAGCATTTCTCCGGACGCTACGCCGAAGACGACTTTGCCGTCGAAGAAGAGCGGCCGCGCTCCACCCCGGATGCTCAAGCCGTCCGGAAAGCCGGCGTCATAGAGCCAAAGCGTCTTCCCGGATTGAAAGTCGAGCGCGTAAAGCACCTGCGAAGCAGTGAGCACGTAAAGGGTCGTGCCGTTCAAGAGAAAGGAACGCTCCGTGAACGAATCGAGCGAGGCGGTCCACAAGCGCTTGCCGGTGAGCGCCTCGACCTTGACGACCTTGCCGTCGCGAAAGCCCAAGGTCACCGCCGAGCCGAACGACCCCGGGGGCGCCGTCATCGACACCTTGCCGTCGAGCCACCACAGGATCTTTCTCGTCGTCAGCGACAACCCGCCGACCCACTGTTGGTCGAACGAGCCGATCAGGACTCCGGAGTTGACCACGAAGCCGCCCGGGTCGATCGACGCCAGCGGCTTTTGTAGGTTGAGCTCGTCGTTGAGCGAAATGTAGCCCAAGCGAAATGGCCGATTTTCCGGCGTTTCGTTGGGTTTGGCCGCCGGCACGTCGTCCGGGCGCGGCGCTTCACTCTGAGCCAAAGCCATACCGGAGATCAGCCAGAGAGATGCCAGAAAGGTATGGCTAGAGCGCATGCGGCGGTCTCCCCGCGGGAGCGGTGGTCAAATTGTTCAGTTCAGCAACGCTTCAATCGAACGGGCCTTCTGCGCCTCGGGGCTCTGGCCGTGGTTCTCGATCAAAGTATTGAAGGTCGCCTTGGCGTCGGCCTTGGCGTTCTTTAGCATCTGTAGACGGCCGCGAGCGAGGAGCACCTTCGGCTTCAGTTCCTTGTCGATGACCTTGTCCAAGGCGTCGAGCTCGGTCAGGCCGCGATCGTACTCGCCTTGCTCTTCCAAGACGCCGATCAAGGCTAAACGAGCCTGTGTTTGGTAAAAGGTGGAGTCCTTGGACTTCGCCAGCACGTTCTCGAGGATCGGTCGCGCCTCGGTCAGTTTGTCCTGCTCGAGCAAAAGGCGGGCGGCCGTCATGCCGGACATCCAGCCTTCCGGCGTATTTTCATATTTTTTGTAAAAAGCCAGGAATTCGCCGGTCGAATCCTTGTGGTCGGCCTTGATGGCTTCGGCTTGCTTGCTCAGTTCGGCCTTCTCGGCCGCGATTTTGGGGTCCGCGGCGGGGGGCGGCGACTTGTCGCCCGCGGCTTTCGCTGGAGCCGGGGGCGTCAGCGCCTCGGCCTTCTTTAGAATTACTTGGCGGGCGTCGTTGGCTTTGCGTTGTTCGCCCTCGTACACGATCTCCGCCTTGCCGAGCTCGACCAAACGGCTGTCCCGCGCCTTGTTCGAGGCATATTGGTAGCTGAACCAACCGATGGCGATGATGGCCAAAGGCGCAACGACGAAGCCGAGCAATTTGACGTTTTTGGTCGCCCAATCCATCCAAGTCATGACCTGGACCTGAAACTGGTCCGGGCCCTTGAGTTCTTTCACGTGCTCCTTGTACTTGCTCATGCGCTCCCCTAGACCGACCGCTGTGTGGACCCAAGACTCATGGAAGGAGCCATGATAAAGCTGTGATAATATAATTGAAAGAACATTTTGGCCGGCCGCGCGATTGGCTCGGCCCCGTTTCCTGGCTCGCATTTAAGGACGTGTTTATGGGCACTTCCCGACTCGGTAGCTTGCTGGTCGAAGAAGGACTGCTGAGCGAGGCGGATCGCCGCACCATCAAGGGCACTTGTGGCAGCCACGGCCCGGCCTTTGCTCGTAGCATCATTGCGTTAGGGCTTCTCGAAGAAGACGAGCTGGCCGCCTTTCTGGCCGAGAAGACGCCTTGGCGCGTCGCCTCGAAGGACCTCTTCTCGTCCTCCGAGCAGGCGGCCTGGGGCTCCGTCGATCGGCCGCTCCTCGAACGCCTCGAGGTGCTGCCGCTCCGTCTCGTCAATCACACGCTTTACGTCGCCATGGTCGACCCGCTCGACCAAGACACGATCAAGCAGCTGGCTTTTTTCACCGGCTATAAAATCCATCCGGTGATCTCCACGCTGACGCAGATTCGCATTAGCCTCGGCAAGCTGCTGAAAAATTACCGTCCAGCGAGCTCCCACCTGGAAGAATTGATTTCGAACCACGCCGTCGCGGCGGGACGCCGCGTGCGCTTGAGCGATCTGACGGCGTCACCGCCCCTCGCAGCGCCGCCCGTGGTGCCGGTCGAAGAAGAAGCGCTCGAGGAAATCGAGGAATTCGAAATTGAAACCGCGCCGGAACCCGCGCCGAAACCGGTGGGAAAACCCGCGGCCAAGGCGCCACTGAAGGCCGTGGCACCGCTGGACGAAGAAGTGTCGGTCGACCTCGAGTACCCCGACTCGGTCAACGCCGCGGAAGAGGAGTTCGATGATCCCGCGCCGCCCGCTCACGCGCCGATCGTCGAGGCGATCAGTGCCGACAGGATCGCGCCTGCCGCGGCGGATTCCGGCAACTCCCTCATGGCCGAGGATCCTTTCGACGAGGGCCTAGACGACATCGAAGGCTTGGACTCCGAGCTCGAAGCCGACTTGGCCGGCGGCGCCGAAACCGATCTTCTTACTAGCCTCGGCGCGGAAGAGGACGCACTCGCGGCGAAACCCGCCAAACCGAAACCTTCGATGGCAGAGGTCGACGAACTCGAGAGCTTGGCGGACTTGAGCGAATTCGACCCCGACAAGGACTCCGGTGCCGCCCTTAGCTTCGACGACGAACTCGCGCCGGATGCCACGACGGCGGCCGCGCCCGTTGAACCTTTGCTCGGCGCCGAACCGGCGACGCCGAATGCCGACGACTTGTTCGGTGATCTTGAGAGTCTCGCCGACGCTGGCGACGCTGGCGGCGAAAGCAACGAACTGGACGCCGATCTGACCGGTGATTTGGTCGCGGAAGACGCCGTCGACGAAGCGCTCGGGTTGAATGGCGGCGGCGAGCCCGTCGCCTTGGAAATGACGGACGACCAGATGGCCGGCCTCTTGGGCGAGGCGACCCCGGAACCTCGCGCCGAGACCGAATCCGACAATCCGTTGGGTGACGACTTCGGCCTCGACGAGCCGGCGGCTCCTTTGGACGACGAGCCACTTGGCGCAGAGCCGGGAGCCGGCGAAGGCGATCCGCTCGCCGAAGCCGGAACGGGCTCCGTCGCAGAAAGCACGGCCGCCAACTTGAACCGCGCCTTGCTCGCCATCACCATGGCGAAAGACGCGCTCGACGGACTGACCCGCGCTGCCGCGGCGCTCGAAGGCGCCGGCCTCTCCCGCGGCCTGCTCTTGGTCATCGACAAGGGTCAAGCTCGGCCTCTAGGCCTTTGGGAGAAATCCGGCGACACCGTCGCCGTGAAGCGCGACGGTCTGGCGAGCTTCATCACACCGGGTCTTGCCCCCGCCTTGTCACGCTTGTTCGCCGGTTGGACGGCTTTCGACGACGCGACTCGTGACGCCAACCTCAAGCCGTTCGTTCGTTGGCTCACCGCCGAACACGGTCTGCGCGCCGCGACGCTGCCCGCGGCGGGCGGCAAGCAGCTGGTGGCGGTGTGTGCTTGGCACTCTTCGACGCGCGACGACGCCCACGTCAAGAGCACGGCTCTCGAACTCTTCCGCAGGTTGGCGCCGAAGATATGAACTTCTGGGACGTTCACGGCGTTCTCTTCGTCGTCTTCATGTTCTTCTTTCCGCGACTGACGCTCTTTTTTTCTAGCGTCGCGTCGGGCGGAATCTTGTGGTGGGCTGGCTGGCTATTCATGCCTCGCCTGCTCGTCGCCATTTTGGCGACGACGGAATATTGGCAGACCAATCAAGTGTTGGTGATCCTGACCTGGTTTTGGGCCTTGGGCGGCGAGGGTGCGGAAAAGGGCGCGATCCGCAAAGGCACGTCCAAGAGTTGAGACGGCTCACTCCTTGCCGTCTTCCGCTAATTCTCGTTTGGTCTTCCAAACGGGCGCCGGAACCTTCCACATTGCGCCGAACTCCCAAGGACCGCCACCGTTTCGAACATCGCGGTGGAGCTGGCGATAGCGCGCGTACACGAACGGCAAGACCGTCAAATTGCCCGAGACGGTCGCCTGCCAGCCGCTGACCTTGCCGTCGATCAATGCTGGACCGAAGCCGGCCGTCGCGGTCGCGAGAGGGAATCCCTCGCGCTCCTCGGCGGCTCGGATCACCTCCGCCTCGATGTAGCTCTGGACGCGGCGCCCGTCCTCGCCGAATGCCAAACCAACTCCCGGTAGGGAGTCCAGTTGGGACGGCATCATGCACAAGGAGAATTCGCCGCCGCCTTGATGGGTGTCGGCATAGCTTGGCCCGGCGACGACCCAGAGGTCGAGCGCGCGGGCTCTCGAAGCCACGAGCGCCGCCACCAACACCAATGCGCCGCGCGCGAAACTCAAGGCCGGAACGTCGCGATCAGCTGGGCCACGTCCTCGAGCGAAAAAGGTTTGCGAATGCGGTGCACCGCTTGGTTGGTTGACACCTTCACCTCGGAATCGGAAAATCCAGAAATCAGGATGACCAGGGCGCCGGGTTGTTTGGTCTCCAAGCGTTTGCACACGTCGAGGCCGCTGACCTCGGGCATCATGAGATCGGTGATGACCACGTCGAAGGTCGCCGCGTCGATTTCCTTTAATGCGGCCGCTCCGGAGGTCGCCGTCACGACTCGGTGCCCCCGCGCGGTCAAATCGTAGGACACGAGATCAACTATGTCTTCTTCGTCGTCGACGACCAAAATATGCGCCATTGAAGCCTCACACATGCAAAATGCTATCGACCCTTTAGCGGCAAGACGATGACGAATAAAGCGCCGACGGTCGTCGGTCGATACTCCAACCGCCCGCCTTGGGATTCACAAATTCCCTTGGCGATGCTTAGGCCGAGGCCGGTGCCCTTACCAAGCGGCTTCGTCGTGAAAAATGGCGTCATGATCTTCGACGCCATGCCGGAGGGAATTCCTGGACCGTTGTCCCGGACCGCGATTTCCAGCGCCTCGCCCGCCTCGACTACCGTCGACTCCACGTAGATCTCACGCAGCGTCCGCTCGGTGCCCATCAAGGCGTCGAAAGCGTTGTTGAGTAGGTTGATCAGAACCTGCGACAGGCGCACCGATTGGCAGACCAGGTTGAGCTCAGGGGTGGGCAGCCGGCAATGGACTTGGACGCCCTTCGTTCGGAACTTTTCAGAGCAGAGCGCCAGCGTCTGTTCGACCAACGTCGCGAGATGGATCGGCGCGAAAGGATCCTCGGAACCGTCGCGGGAGAAATCCCTTAGCCCGGAAACGATCTTGGCGATTCGTTGGACGGTGTTCAGCAGCATCGTCGTCAGCTTGTTCAAGCGATCGACGTCCAGATTACCGGACTCGACGATCATGCGGATTTGCTCGCCGACGCCGCCGATGATCGCCAAGGGGTTATTGATTTCGTGGGCGACGCCGCCGGCCATCTCACCCAAAGCCGAAAGACGCGCGGAAGTCACCAAGGCGGCTCGTTGCTCGTCGATCGTCGTCTGCTGTTCCTTCAGCTGGGTGATGTCCTCGGAGATGCCGAGGAGGTAAAGGGGCGCCCCGGCC
>JAYWBY010000698.1:0-8371 GCA_043781115.1 Pseudomonadota bacterium | reverse complement strand
GGACGGCTCGCTCGGTAGCTTCGAAATCACTGATCTCTTCGCCAATCAAAACCAAGTACATGGCGAAGTGGGACAGGAACGCCTGACGCTAAACGCCGCCGGCCAGTTCGTCGCCATCACGCGTAGCACGGTTTACGCCGGCGACCTCGCCGCGATGACCGTGAGCCAAGTTTTCCAAGAGCGGGCCATCGGCTTCCAGCACGCGTCACTCAACGCCGCGGGCCATTTCGTCGTCGTTAGCGATCACGACGTGTTCGTCGGCAGCTTCTAGCCGAGGTATTTCTTCACCAAGGAATCGGCGTAAGTCGCGGTGGCGCAGCCTTCCTTGGCGTCAGTCTTCGGGGCGCCGTGGCTGCAGCCGCCGTGACACCTGTGGCCCGCCGGGGTTGCCGCTGCCGTCGCTCCCGGGCGCGGCGTCGCCGGCGCTGGCCCGCCTTTGCCGCCGATGGCGAAGGGCGTCAGCTGCTTCTCGAGGTCGGTGTCGCCGCACTTCGGGCAATGACCGGGCTCGCCGACTTTAAGGAGCAAGGTCAGCTCGGCCTCGCACTGGCGGCAACGAAAGTCGTAAAGGGGCACGGAACTCTCCGGGGCTGGGTCAGCTACTTCTAGGGTAACACCCGGAAATGACACTAGGAAGGTCAGGGGAGCAGGAATATGGCCCAGGGCCAATCCGGTCTTGCATGATATCATTAACTTTTGTTAAGGTTGCGGCTCGATTTTTGGACGCTCGAAAGGAGCCACATGCCAGGTATCAAGGTCAGGGACGGGGAACCGATCGACAAAGTGCTCAGGATCTTCAAGAAACAAGTCGAGAAAGCCGGTGTGATCGGCGACTTGAAGAAGGGCCAGCACTACGAGAAGCCGTCCGTAAAACGCAAAAAGAAACAGATCGCCGCGCGCAAGCGTCGCATCAAGCAGTTGCGTAAAATGGGCCGCGGCGCCTGAGTCGCCAGTCGCCGGTCAGTCCTGACCGGTGAATTCTCCGCTTAATTGCACGTGCCGATGTCGTTCAATAGCTGGTCAAAGACGGCTTTGAGGTCATCGGCCGTTTGCGCCCGCCGGTAAATACCGACGTGGTTTTTGTTTTTGAGGCCGACCTTCGGCTGCGCCAGCGACTGCACCACCGACTCGCCTTCGGGCGGAATGCCGGGCCCGGAAGCGATCGCGATCATGGCGACACCGTAGTTTTTGACGAGGTTGTCGACGGCCGGCGGGATGTCGGCCATCGTCTCGACGTCTCCGGGAAAGCCCGGGAAGCCGAAGCCGGCGCCTTCAGCCGCATTCGGCAAGCCGTCAGTCAGAAAGACGACGTAGTTCCGCACGCGGTCTTTGTCGGTCGCGGCGTTGATTTGGCGGTAGAACTGCGCCGCGTCCTTAAGCACCGGCGAATAAGCCGTGCCGCCTTGCGGCGTCGCCGTTGCCGAGTTGATGTCGGATTTCACCGCGTCGGCGTTGGAGCCGGTGAGCCGCGTCCAGCCTTGCGCGCCGCGGATCGATGCGTCGTTGAACGACAAGACGGCCATGAAGACGCGCGCCTTGTTGTTGGTTTGCACGTAGGCGTTGAAGCGGTCGACGAAGGCGGTGGCGCCCTCCCGCCGGACGTTGCCGGGATCGGTTTGCTCTTGGGATGCGGACGTGTCGAAGATCAGGAGGATGTTGTAGTCGTCGGCCTTCTTGGCGAGGCATTGATCGGTCGTGCCGCTGGAGCCACCGGCCGTATTGGTATCGGTGCCGAGGCCGCCCGTGTCTTTCACCGTCGACGTGCCGGGACGCGTACCGTCGTCCGGTTTGTCTTTGCCGTCGCCGTCCGGCGAGCCAGCGTCTTTCTTGGCGTCGGCGGAAGGCCTTTTGGCGCCGCCGCTCGAGCTGAAGGACGTGTCCTTGCAAGAACCCATGGCGAATGCCGCCAAGATCACGCCGAGAAAACGTGTTTTCACTTCGACCTTCATGGTCGACTTATCGGCAGAATCGGCCAAAAACTTGAGTTTAGGCCGGGTCTTGGCGGGGCCGCATCAGGCGGCGTTCACCAAGGCCGCTTTCGACGGCCGCTGCCCGTATAGCCACAGCCCAGTCACCAAAGCCAAAACCACTCCTTGCGACAGGAACGTCTCCCAGGTCGGATAGACCCCGAAGAGATCCCAGCGCCAGCGGAAGGGCGGCGTCGTAATGGTCAGCCAACCCGCTTCCTGGAAGGAGTGGAGCCCCTTGCCGGTCAGCGTTACGGCCAACACGGCCATGACTACGGCCGAAGCCGTGAACAGTTTGCGAATCGGCAGTTGGGCGCTAAAGCGCAGCAAGGCCCAAGCCAAAACGAAGATGAGTACGAGCGAACTGACGACGCCTGCGGCCATCGCCGAGCGCGTGCCCTCGCCATTCTCCAGCCAGACAGCGCGCAGAAACAACACGGTCTCAAAGCATTCGCGAAAAACCGCCAGAAACGAAATCGACGCCAGGCCGATTAGGTTTTTGCCGTCCAAATGTTTCTTTACTTTTTCGTTGAGAAACTTGCGCCACCGGCCGATCTCCGTCTGGCTGTGCAGCCAGAACCCGACGACGAGCAGGACCACGACGGCGAAAACGGCCGTGACGGCCTCCATCAACTCGCGCTGAGCGCCGCTGATTTGCAGCAGCCAGCCGGAGAAAAACCACGCGACCACGCCGAGCCCAAGTGCCGCGATCCAACCGCCATGGACCCATAGCGTCGCCCGACGCGCCTTGGCGGCGCGGAGAACGCCGAGTAAGGCCAGGATCAACAGGACGGCTTCGAAGCCTTCGCGCAGCAAAATCGCGGCGGCGGAGAGGAAGACCAGAAACGGCGACGAGGCTTTGTTGCCGAGCAGCCCGGCAGCGACCGTCAGCTGCTCGTTGGCGCTTGCGACCGCCTTTTCCACTTCGCCGACCGGCCGCCTGGCTTCGATCGCCGACCGCACCAGGCCCATGCGGCTTTCCAATTCGCTCATGGCCTGGGCGTCGGCGGCTTTTAGGCGCGGCTCGACCGGTTCGACGCCTTCGAGGTAAGCACCGAGGGCCTTGGCTTTCGCTTCTTCGTCGTGACCGCTCTTGAACAGTTCCAAAGCTTGCGCCAAATTCCCCCGGGCCAAGTCGAGGTTGGAGCTCAGGCCCTGATCGACGGAATGCGTCCTGACCCAATAAAGCGCCGCCGCTTTGTCTTCCGCCGTGCCGGGGACTTGGGCAGCTAGTTTGTCGTCGGAAGACGTAGCGATTTCCGTCAGTCGAGCTTCGTCCACACCCGCTGGCGGCGCCGTGCTTGCTGGCGGTGGTGACTTGTCCAGGTGGCGAAGTCCGACGACGAAGAACGCCAATTCCCAGACTTCGGCGTCCGAAAAACCTTGAAACGGCGCCATGCCGGTACCGGGAATGCCGAAGCGAATGGCGTTGAACGCATGGTAGGGCGTCATGTCGTCCATGCGCTCAGGCGAGTGAAAGTTCGCGGGCTTCGGGTCCAGCGCGCCTCCGCCGGGGCCGTCGCCCAAGCCGCCTTCGCCGTGGCAGGGGGCGCAGGTGTCTTGGAACATCTTGCGGCCTTCGGCCAGATTGGGCCAGCGCGTCGGGGCTACCGCTAGATGCGCCACTTGGATGACGTCTTTCTGAATCTGCCGCGCAAGCTTGGCCACCGCTGCGGGTTCGGCTTTCGCGGCGATCAGCCCGCCCAGTTGCTCGAGGTTGGCGGCGATCTCGGGGTTCGCCTGCGTCTCTGTTAGCGTTTTGTTTAGCTCGGTCGCGGTGTGACTGAATTCGACCTGTTCGTGGTACTCGCCTTCGCTCGTCACTTTGCCGCCGGATACGGCGCCGCCGTAATCTTTGGCGAGATAATCGAGCAAATGAACGAGGAAGCCCGGCCCCTTCGGGCCTTCGGCGGCCAAGGCGGAGAAAGCGAAGGTCGCTGTGAGCAATAGTGCGGGAAAGCGCCAGAACATCAGGACCTCGACGGGCGAGAGTTATCGAACCAGAGCCATATTGATAATGATTATCATTACTGATTGGGTCGGTCAACTCCGTCAAAATTGGGAAGTCGCTGCGCCGGCAGAAGCAACTTGATAGACTTCGAATCAGGTGGGCGGCTATCTCGCCATGGACTTCGGGGGACCTCGTGTCGAACCAGTTAAAACGCAAGAAACCTCTGTTGCCTCAGCTGGTTGAGTTGACCTCCGAGCTGCTGCTCTCGGCCTCCGGTCGTTTCGACGGCTTGGACGGCCTCGAGGCGGAAGCCGTGCACGACGTGCGGAAGGGGCTGAAGCGGTCGCGCGCAACGCTGCGCCTTTGCCGGTCGGCTCTGGCCCATTTGCCAGTCGCCGAGCTCGATCACCAGCTGCGCGACCTCGGTCGCCAACTCAGCCGTTGGCGGGACGCCGACTCGTTGGACGAAGCCGCGCAACGCCTCGCCTCGCCGCTGAGGGCTGATATGACGGACACGCTTTTGGTCGTGCGGTCGCGCGTGGCGCGGCGGCGCGACGAATTGCGGCAGAGGCTCGGAAGCGAAGGCATCATGGCGCGGCGCAGCGTCCTCAAGGGCCTCAACGACGCGCGAGCGGAGTTGGCGCGCTGGCCTCTGCCGAATGCGGCGACCCGAGACGTCGCCGACGATTTGAAGGTCGGCTTCCGCGTCGCGCGGAAGGCGCTCGGCGAGGCGCGCGAAGAGCCAACGACTGAGAATCTGCACGAACTCAGAAAACGCGTCAAACGCCTTGGCTACAATGCCCAGCTCCTCGGCAAGGCGTGGGCGGAGTTGACGCCGTTGGCGCGCCGGGATCTCGACGACCTGGCGGACCGTCTCGGGCAAGAGCACGATTTGGGACTCCTCGACGCCTTTGTGGCTCGCGAGCCAGAGACTTGGCCCCCGGACTGCGACATAGCAACGCTACGGTCGGCGATCGCGCAGCGGCGCGCCGAGCTCGTTACCGAGAGCTTCGGGTTGGCTCGCCAGACGTTGAAAAGAAAGCTCAGACCGCGCCGATCAAGGCGCGTCCTGAAGCGGCTCTTCCCGGTGAAATTGCCGCTGGCGGTCGTCCCAGACGACCGGCAACGGCAGCACTCCTAAAGCGTCGGTTGCTTGACTTTGAGCTTGGCCAGCGTGTTCGGGCCGAGATTGCCGTCGGCCGGCAGGCCGTTGCGCTTTTGGAACTTCAGCAGTGCCGCCCGGGTTTGTTTGCCCATCTGGCCATCGAGGGCGAGTTTCGCGCCCTTGGCGTTGAGCTCGGCCTGGATTTTGGCGATCAGCGCCGCACCTTCGAGAGCGACTGGCTTGACGCCGAGCGTGCGCTCGAGCGGCGACACCGGCTCCCGGCGAAGGGCGCGTTCGGCGGCGACTGCGACGTCGCTCGCCGTTTGCTGGCTGGTCGTCGCGAGATAGTCTTCCGCGACTTGATTTAAGTCTTCGCCGTCGTCCTTCGGTTCGACGCTCGTTTGCTCGTCGACCTCTTGCTCGGCGGCGAGCGCCGAGTCTTGCATGTCGTCGTCGGCGGCGATGGCTTCGTCCAGACCGTCGTCGTCCTCGCCGAAGTCGTCGTCGCCCTCGTCGTCTTGATCGGGAACTCCTTCCGCCACGGGCAAGGCCGGCAGCACCGGGTGGTCGCTGCTTTTCGGCGTGCTAGGCGCGGTGGTGGCCCAAGCGGGGACGCTCAAGAGCGCGGCGGCAAAGGCAAACGTCGTGTGGCGGATCAGCATGGTGACTCCTTACTTCTTCGGTTTGTTGAGGTCGACGTTCTCTTCGTCGTTGTCTTCGATGACGACCGGGTCGCGCACGGTCTGGCCCTGTTCTTCCTCGTCGTCGATGGTTTCGACGCCCTTCGCGGCGGCGCCGGCCGGGCCCGCGGCCTTCGGCGTGCTGGTGCCGGCTTGGTCGTTGTCGTCCAGCATGTCGTAAGTGTTGTCGCTCTTATCGCTGTCCAGGCCCTCCTCGGCGTCGAAATCCTCGACGTCGAGATCGCCGGCGCCATTGACCGCCGAGGGCCGGTCCTGACGCTGCGAAAGCAAGTAGTAGCCGCCGCCGATCACCGCCAAAAAAGCGAGCGAGGCCAGCAAGGTCCATTTATTCATTCAAGGTACCTTTCGTCCTAGAGAAACGCCGGCAAAGGTGTTAGCTCAAGATTACCCAAGATTGCCGTTTGGAACAACCTAAATGGCTGTCTTTATAAGGAAACTCCCATGTCCGAGAAGCCGGTCTATTCGACCGCGCATCCTGGTGCGCGGCAAAAGGAAGAAAAACCCGCTAGTTTCAAGCCCTCCACCGGGCCGCTAAAGCTCCGCCTCGAAACCAAGGGCCGCGGCGGCAAGGCAGTGACCGTCTTATTTAACCTGCCGTTCACCGAGGACGTCGCGCGCTCGCACATGCAGACCTTGCAGTCCGCGTGCGGGGCCGGGGCGACGTTCAAGAACGGCACGATCGAAATGCGCGGCGACCTCAGGGACCGGGTCGAGGCTTACTTCGGCAAACTTGGGGTCAAGGTTTTGCGGGCCGGCGGTTAACCGCAGAGGGTTGGGCCAGCCGCGTTGCTTTGTCGACGTCGTCTACGGCAACCAGCAGCTGCCCGTCGGCAAAGGCGGGGAGGGCGGCAAGGCTTTGCACGACGCAAGGGCAAAGGGCTGTTGGAGACCTGGTTCGTCGAGGGCCGTATTTAGATTCGGCTGCGACTAGCGTTTCGGACACTGCCTACTGCTATCGAACGTCAGGCTCTTGAGCGAATCGACGGAAGCAAAGGGAGTGTCGGTCCGCAGACGGTCCCAGGCCAAATCAACATCAGCCTTAGGCAAGAACGACCCTTTCGAGCCATTCACGGCGAGACCCACGCACCAGCCGGGCTGATCGGTGTCTTTTTCGTCAAAAGGCTGGCAGATGACGGGAATGCCGCGGTGGTTGGCGATCAGCGTGGAAGTTTCTTCCACTAGGTCGCCGACGATATGCACCTCGCCAACGCCAAGCTCGGACGGAGAGTAGTCTGTGACAAAGGAAAAATTGAGCCGCGTCGAAGCCTTGTCCTCGTTGATGTATCCATAGTCACGCACGGTGTTGGCAGCCGGCACAAGTGGGTCAGACTGTTTTAGTTCACCACTAATCGAGCCGGTGAGACTCGTGGTGGCTGGATTCGATGTGTATTGGAATTCGAACATTGCGTCGCCTAGCGCCGCCGCGGAGTCATTGGCGATGAGGGGATCAAGGTCCGTTCGCCGGACGAGCGCAACCGCGCCGGTATCGTCGCTCCAACTAAACTGCGCGAATACGGCTCCGTCTTGGCACAGCACTCCTCGGTGGGAAAAGATTGAACTATCGCTAATCGTGTCGACCCGAGCTGAAACTTCAACTCCGTTGGGGCTCGCAAAAAAGTCCTCGCCCACTGGAACGGCAAGCGCGTTAAAAGCCGCCGCGAGATCATTCTGGGATGCCAGGGCGGTCGTAAAACGCATCACGGCCGTCGGCCAGGACGAAGTGCCCGCCGTCGCGCCACTTCCTTCCCCGACAAGGGCTAAACCGGCTGCTGGGAAGGCACTGACGTTTTGCAGGGTCGAGGCGACAATGGTGGGCATCACGGCCACCTGTGGCTTCGGCTTTGGATTAGGTGGATTTCCTACGCGTGTGCTGCACGCCCCAAGCAGTGCGGAAATCAATGCAACGGCGATCGAAAGCCTAGTCTTCATGAGCTTCCTCCGCGTCCTTCGTTACCGGAAATAGTTGCACATTGATTTGGAACACTTCGCAGTCCGCGCCGCCACTTTCGCAGGCCTCCATGCAGTCCAGAACTTTGCGAATCATCCGCTTCAAGAGTGGCAGCGCCGCTACGGGAATGCACGTCGTTTGCGCGACGACTTCGCGATGAGACTGCGGCACATGGAAGATGGATTCCTTCCCCAATTCTATCAGGTTTTGATGATAGCGAATGGCGCCCAGAGAATCTGTCTCGGCCGCCGAGTGAATTTTATGATTCGCAATCTCAAAGCCCCGACCTTTAGCGGTGAATTTTATGAGATTCATTTCTTCAAGCGTTTTCAAGGCGTGACGGATTTCCTTTAGGTGAACCGGAAATCCCAATGCATTTTGAATCCACTCCGGATCCGCGCGAAACCGCTCGAGGAGGGTCATCTCCCGGATAATCGGTATGTACCAACGCTCGATGTACCGCAGGTGATTCTCGTCGAAGGCGTCGCTGCTATCGAGCTTTTCCTTTAGGCGCAGGATTTCTCCAAAGAGTTCTTCGCGAGTGGCGCTGTCGCGGCTATTTTCATGTTCGACCAGGGCGATAAAGTACTTTGCTCGGGTTCCAGTCAATCCCAGAACTTCGGTCACACGACCGGCGGCCTTTGTCGTTAGGGGGCGCTTGCCGGCGATGATCAGGCGCGAAGCGCTATTTTTTCCGAA
>JAYWBY010000697.1:0-8385 GCA_043781115.1 Pseudomonadota bacterium | reverse complement strand
GCCTGACGATAAAGCCCATGCCGGACTCCTCAAAAGCGAAAGATCTCGCCATTGTAGCACACTGCCCAAAGGGAAACGGCCCACGCATCCGCGTGGGCCGATTTTCAATTCACGAAACTAACTCAGGAAGGTTCGCCTTCGCCGCTGCCGCCGCCTTCGTCATCAGGACCGCCGTCCTTCTTAGAAGAAGCTTTGGCTTTCGCGAAAGCGTCGGCAAGACCGGTCTTCGGTTCGGCCACGGTGCCGATGTAGTCCTTCAAGGCGTCGCCTTGGAGGTTTCTGAGGAAAGCTTTGCGCGATAGCGAGAACTTGCGTTCGTCGGCGTCGGTCGCCAGGACAATGAAGTCGATTTCGTCGCCTTCTTTGACGATGTCGGACGGCTTGGCGACTTGTTCGTCGGCCAATTCGCTGACGTGCACCATTCCTTCGACGCCCGGGACGATCTCGACGAACGCTCCGAAGTCGGTGACCTTGGTGACTTTGCCCTTGCCTTTGGCACCCGGACGGAAGGCCTGAGCGGCCTTGATGAACGGGTCTTCGCCGAGCTGCTTGATGCCGAGCGAGAACTTCTCGCCTTCGGTGTCGATCTGGAGAACCTTGGCTTCGACTTCGTCGCCCTTTTTGTAAAGGTCGCCGGGGTGACGAATGCGCTCGGTCCAGCTGATGTCCGAAATGTGGATCAAGCCGTCGATGCCGTCTTCGATGCCGACGAAGATACCGAAGTCGGTGATGTTGCGGATTTTGCCGCGGATGACGTCGCCGATTTGGTATTTGTCTTTAACGATTTCCCACGGGTTCGGCTCGATCTGCTTCATGCCGAGGCTGATGCGGCGGTTTTCGAGGTCGAGGGCCAAGACGACCACTTCGACTTCTTCTCCGACCTGCACGATCTTCGACGGATGACGGACGCGCTTACTCCACGACATTTCGCTGACGTGGATCAAGCCTTCGATGCCGTTCTCGAGTTCGACGAAGGCGCCGTAATCGGTCAGGCTGACGACTTTGCCCTTGGTGCGGAGGCCGACCGGGTACTTCTCGCCGGCCGCGGTCCACGGATCGGACTGCAGCTGTTTGAAGCCGAGCGACACGCGTTGGCGTTGCTCGTCGTAGCTGAGGACTTTGACTTCCACTTCGTGGCCGACTTCGAAAAGCTGCGACGGGTGGTTGATGCGGCCCCAAGACATGTCGGTGATGTGGAGGAGGCCGTCGATGCCGCCGAGATCGATGAACGCACCGTAGTCGGTGATGTTCTTGACGATGCCCTTGAGGACCGAGCCTTCCTTGAGGTTCTCGAGCGTCGTGGCGCGCATGCGCTCACGGTCCTTCTCGAGCAAGATGCGGCGAGAGAGGACGATGTTGCCGCGCTTCTTGTTGAACTTGATGATTTTGAACGCGAGCTTGTTGCCGATCAGCTTGTCCAAGTTGCGGACAGGGCGGAGGTCGACTTGGCTGCCGGGTAGGAAGGCTTTGACGCCGATGTCGACGGACAGGCCGCCCTTGACGCGGGCCATGATGACGCCTTCGACGGTTTCGTCTTTTTCGTAAGCGTCCGAGATGCGGTCCCAGGCGCGCAGCATTTCGGCGCGTTCCCGCGACAGCACGAGCTCGCCGTCGTTGTCTTCGAAGGTGTCGAGGTAGACTTCGACGTCGTCGCCGACTTTGACCTTTAGGCCTTCGGGTCCCATGAATTCGGTGATCGGCACTTCGCCTTCAGACTTGTGGCCGATGTCGATGATCACTTGGTCGTCGGTAAGGCGCACGACGCGGCCTTTGACGATCGTGCCTTCGCGGATCGAGGCGCCGCCGGGAGCTCCGTCCAGCAGGGCAGCGAAGTCCGTGCTGATGTCGGTGTTCAGATCGAAATCCGAATCTTCATCTTCCCATTTGACGGTTCCGAGTCCGGTCATTTTCGTTTCTTGTAGTTGCATGCTTGGTCTTGGCTCCTTGGCGAACCTGTCACCCACCATGGGTTAAAAGTTCTACAATGATGATTAAAGAGGACATTTCGTTATCACGCAGGTCCAGGAATGTCAATGAAAGGCCAGACTTATGATACTCTGGATGGACGCATTGTATTCCTAGTGCGACCAACGGCTGGCGAGAGGAAGCGGCGAATGTCATACAAAGTATGCGGTATCAATGGTTTGGCCGCGTTTTTAGCGGCCTTGGGCCTGGCTTCCTTGGCTGGCGCGCCGGTCGCTCGGGCCGAGGACATCAAGGTCGAGTGCCCGAAGAATCCGCCGAAGCCGCCCGTCGTCGAACGCGCCGACGTCTACAAAGCCACGCCCTTCAAGGCCGGCGAGTCTGCGACCTACGAGATCAGCTGGGGCGGAGCCAAGGTTGGCTACGGCACGCTCGAAGTCCGGCCGCCCAGGAAGTACAACGACGTTTGGCATCGGGTCTTTCACGTGACAGCGTCGACCGGCGACTGGTTCTCGGCGATCTTCGTCGCCAAGGAAGAAATGGAGTCGATCTCCCGGCCCTGGGACTTCGGCGTCAGCAAGTTCTACATGGACCAAAACGAAGGCAAGCTCCTCAGCCGCGCCTTCCAACAGAAGAAGTGGCTCGAGTTCGATCATGACCACTGTAAGGTCCACGAGCGCATCGCCCAACCGGACAAGAAGGAAGAGAGTGCCGACCACGACTTGTCGTACGGCGCCATCGACGCCTTGGGCGTCCTCTACAATCTCAGGGCTCGCGACTTCAAGATCGGCACCAAGGAACGCGCCCCCGTTTATACCTCCGAGAAGAACTGGTGGCTCGAGGCCGAGCCGCTAGCGATGGAGAAGGTCAGCGTTCCGGCTGGTACCTTCGACACGGTGAAGATCAAGCTGACGACGTTTATCGGCAAGGATCTGCAGCAAAAGGGCGACGTCTGGGCTTGGATCTCGGTCAACACGCCGGAGCACCAGTTGGTGCAGGTCCAAGGCGAGATCAAACTCGGCTCGGTCTTCATCAAACTGCACAAATTCGCGCCGGGTAGTTGATGCGGAGGCGAAGGCTGGGCCCTGCGCTACTTGTGAGCCTGGTCGCCAGCTTGCCGCTCTCGGCCAGCGCCAAGGACGGCGTCGGCAACTCGGACGTGACGTTCGAATTCCAAGGCCGGACGCGGCACTACGTCCTTTATCCGCCGCCGGCAAAGCTCCGCCCCGCGCACCCGGCGCTGGTGCTGTCGCTCCATGGCGGCGGCGGCAGCGCGAAAGGGCAGATGCTAACGGATGGCCTTAAGGCGCTTGCCGACGAAAAGGGCTTCATCCTGGTTTATCCCGAGGGCATTGCGTCGATGCGGCTCCTCGACAAGATCCACGTATGGAACGGCGGTCTATGCTGCGGCAAGGCGGTCGAGGAGAGGGTCGACGACGTCGCTTTCCTGGTCGAGGTGATCGCGAGGCTGGAAAAAGAATTTAAAGTCGACGCCAAGCAAGTCTACGTCACCGGACTTTCAAACGGCGCGATCATGGCGCTCAGGCTGGCGTGCGAGCGGCCGGATTTGATCGGCGGCGTTGCGCCGGTCGCCGGCGCGCTGCTCGTCGATCACTGCGCGAAGACCAAGACGCCGGTGCCGCTAATCTCGATCCACGGCGATGCCGATCCGTGCGTGCCGGTCTCCGGTCAAAAGATGGGCGGCTGCTTCGCGTCGCTTTTCAAAGAGCGAACGGGCATTTCGATCAAGTCGACGGGAGGAGTGGCGCTCGAGCCGAGGGCCGTGCTGCTTGACCGCTGGCGAGGGCTCGGCGGGCTGAAGGGAGAGGGCAAGGTGACGCTGCAAAAGGGTGCGGCGACTTGCTGGCGCGCAGGTCCGAACGCGGGAAACTTCGAAGTAGAGACGTGTACGGTCGCGGGTGGCGGGCATGCATGGCCGGGTGGCACTTACGGGTCGTCGTGCGAGGACGGGGAGTCGAAGGGGTGCAAAGCGTTCCGGAAAAATTCGGGGATGCTGTCGATGGATCTGGATGCTTCGCGGGAGATGGTGGAGTTTTTTGGGCGGCACAGGCATCAGTGAAGGCGTGGGCCGCGGCATTTTCCGCGCTGTGGAGGTCTAAAAGCCTGTGACAACTGGTTAAAGCGGCCTGGCGCTTTTGTGACCCGAAGCTCGTTTGTCTATTGGCGGAAGAAAAACCACCCTAAGACAAAGAGAGCCGCGCCATGAAAAAGACCCCCAAACTCAGCAGTCTCGTCCTAACGTCCTTTCTCGTCGCCGGCAATCTCATGACTCTCCCGGCCCTAGCCTCGGAATACGACCCGCCGACCGCAAACGCCGCGTCAGGTGATCCGGAACCGGAAAAAGGATCGGGCCAAATCGCAGGCGGCATCGTCATGGTCTCCGTCGGTGCCGGACTTGGCGTGTTGACGCTACTCTTCGGCGCACTTGGAGGTTGCTCTGAACACCAATCGGACGAGAGCTGCGAAAGACAGGGCCGCGGTTGGTTGCTCACCAGCGTCGCATTAATTGGCGTCGGCACCGGCGTTGGCATCCCGCTGATCGTCAGCGGCGCGCACGAGCGTCGCGAGTGGAAGCAGTGGAAGAAGCGCCAAAGCAGCGGCACCGAGAAAAATACCGCTTCGCTCCGCTTAAACATCGCCCCGATGCAGCGCGGCGCCGCCGCACTACTGACCTACGATCTCCCTTAAATTATTTCGGGACACCCGACGTAATCGTACGTGCCAAATTCGATTGCGTCGGGTGTCCCGAATTAACCGCGTCCTCCGCGGTTTAAATTCTCGGCGCCTTTGCGGTTATGAATTAGCCTCTAGAAGAGGCGGGCTAAAACTCCGACGCGGGTCGAAGCGTTCGCGTCGAGATTAGGGGAGCCAGCGACCCAGCCAGGGGTCTTGAGGAAACCCTCCAGATACCAGTCGGTGTGCGGTGATACCGGGAAGAACAGCGTCGCGCCGCCGAGTCCGCCCGGCCGCAGGGTGCGGTCGTCAAGGAGTTGGTGCGAGGGTTGTTGCCAAGCTGCGGCGCGCAGCGACAAGGCCCCGAGAGGACCAAACCCGAACACCGCGTAGCGCCGCAACTCGGCGTCGAAGCCGAACAAGGACTGCGGGCGGTTCCGGTAGTTCAGCAGCGTCACGAACCAGTCTTGGGTCGCGGTCTTCAAGAACAAGTTGGCGTTCACCGTATAACCAAACGAAGTCAGATAGTGCTGAAGACTGCCGTTCCACAAAAGCCCCGGGACCGGAGCTTCGAAAAACGGCGCCCCGACCACGACGGCCGGATCGACGAAGTTCAAGAGGTGCAGACGCCCTTGGAACCGCAAATAGTCGGCTTCCTCCGCGGTCAGATCGTTATACTTCCGGTAGCGGTTCAAGCCGACGCCCGACGGGTGCGGCCCGCGCGCTTCGTAAGGCTCGTTTGGCCGGAAGAGATCATAGACCCAGCTCGTGAAGTCGTGGCCTACGAAGTCTCGCCCCTTTATCGTGCGCTCTTTCGCGGAAAGATCGTCGGTGATCGAGTCAGCCTCTTTGGTCGCGCCCGAAGCGACGTAAGCGTATTCGTTCGAGTAGATCAGTAGATAGGACATTTGGTGATAATTGCGGACCCCGTCGAAGAACGCGTCCTTCTCAAGATTCAAGACGAGTTGTGATTCGCCCTCGATGCCGGCGGCGGCCAGGCGCACGAGATCGGTGGGATGATCGCGCTTCAAGTCGATCAGCTCTTGGTCCTTGACGTGCGACACGGAAATTTCGCTGGCGCCGATGTTGAAGTCGTAGACTTCGTCGTAGCTACCGATGCCGCGGGAACCCATTACGGCGCGGTGAAACTCCTCGTGGGTCCACGAGTCGAAGGGTGGCAAGTAGGTCGCGACCATGTCGATGCCGGCGACGCCGAGCGACGACCAGAAGCCGTGCCAGCCGCCGCGATAGGGATCGAGAAAGTGTCCGGTTGTCCAGTGCAGCATCTGGTAGGCGTCGGTGCTGAAGCGGAGCGCCTGCTGCATCGACGGCCAAGCCGGTGACTGCAAGTTGTAGGGGAGGTCGAGCGCTGGGAAATCGGCGGCGAAACCTGAATAGGGCGCGTCGTCGTCCGGGGCTGAGTAGGCGCAGGGCGCGCGCGTCAGGGCAAGAAGCAGCGCACCGCGCCGCACCGCTTTAGAGGTCGACATTTTGAAGCGCTAGCGCGGCGTCCTTTTGTACGTCGGTCAACTTCTGTGGAATGGCCAAGTCGACGACGACGTAGAAATCGCCGCGTTTGTCCTTACCGGCGATCGGAAAGCCCAAGCCTTTGAGGCGCACTTTGGTGCCTGGCTTCACTCCGTCGGGAATCTTGACCTTCTTGATGCCGTCCATCGTTTCGACGTCCTTCGACGCGCCGAGGAGCGCCTCCGAAATCTTCAGCGGTAAATGCACTAAAATGTCGTCGCCGTCGCGCTCCATGGTTGGATGTGGCGCGACTTCCAGGATTACGAACAAATCGCCCGCCTGCCCGCCGTGCGGCGAGGGCGCGCCCATGCCGCCGACCTTGAGCTTGCCGCCGTTGCGCGCGCCCTTTGGGACGCGAACCTTTAGCTGACGATGGGTGCCGTCGGATAGTTTGAAGTTCACCGGACGTTCGCCGCCCTGGAAAGCCTCGTGAAAACTGACGGTGAGAGGGAATTCGACGTCCTGGCCTTTCGGCATACCGCGGCCGCCGCCGAACCCCTCGAAGCCGCGCGCCCCACCGGCGCCGCCAAAAATACGGCTGAAAATGTCGCCCATGCCTCCGCCCATGTCGAAGTCGTTGAAGACCTGGCCGAAGTCGGTGTTACGGAAAATGTCTTCTTGGGAATACTGCTGATGAAAACGCGAATCGCCAAAGGCGTCGTACTGCTTCTTCTTCTCGTCGTCGCTTAAGACCGCGTAGGCTTCGCTGATCTCCTTAAATTTCTCCTCGGACGCCTTGTCGCCCTTGTTGCGATCGGGGTGATGCTTCATCGCCAACTTGCGGTAGGACTTTTTGATCTCGTCCGCGCTGGCGCCTTTTTCCACGCCTAGGGTTTTGTAGTAATCGGCCACGGGGGGTTCCTTCTATCCTGCTGAACTCGCAGTCTTAAACATAAGGCCAAGGAGCGGTCTGTCAACCCAGGTTGGCGCGAATCCAAGCCAATTTGTCGAACTGGCGCAGCATGCTCGGCTCTGCCGTCACGGCCCGCGCTTCGGCGAGGGTGAACCAGCGGAGATCCTTGGACTCTTCCGTAATCACTAACGCCTGACGGTCGTCGGCGACGAGAAGATAGCGAACGTCATAGTGAACGTGCCCCGCCTCTTTCGGCCGCGCCGGGATGTCGTGATGATCGAAGTCGAAGGGGAGGGGCGGTTGGCCGGCGGCGGGCGTCGCCGCTGGGCCGAGGAGCGAAGTGAGGTCCAAGAATTCCAAGTTGGCGAGGCCTGATTCTTCCTCGGCTTCTCGCCAGGCGACTTCGCTCGGGCGCGGCGACCCATCGGAATGGCCGCCGAGCTGCAACCAAAGGTTTAGCTTCCGGTGCAGCGTCAGCAGCACGCGGTTCAAGTCGCGCGAAACGACGAGCGCCGAACCGGTGACGTGGCCGGCCGGCGACGTGCGCTCGAAACAATCGGGCGTCGATTCCACGAAAGTTTGGAAGCGGCGAAGCACCGCATCTTCCGCCCGGACGTCGATGCCTTCGTAAGAAGTCTCGGGATTCAACCAGCTTTGCCGGTAGCGAGAAATGGTGGCGAGGAGTTCTTGGCGGTGCATTGGTCAAACCTAAAAAGGGAGGGCTCGGCCGCCATTATTCAGGAGTTTGCCCCGAGGGGGAAGCCTTCATTTGCCGGCCCACCATCACCTTCATGCCGCATCTTGCCGATTATAGGCATAGATTTCAGGAGAGTTTCGTGGAGAAGAGCGGCGACATCCGGCGGCATTGGCTGACGGGGCACTTCAATGGCCCGCTGGAGGCGGACGTCTCGGCCGCCGTCGTCGAGGCGGCGGGGGAGGGCTTTCTCTTCGATGAACCGATCATCCAGCGCCTGAAGGGCCTAGGCGACGTCGAAACCTACCGCCTACTTGGCGAGAAAAACGTCACGAGGATGCACGCATGAAGTCTCCGTCCAAAGCCTTGCGACTTGGCTTTTCGGTGGTGCTGGTAGTTGGCGCGGCCTGCAAGGCCTCGGACCCCGGCATCCAGCAAGGGCCATCGACCGTGAAGCCAACCGGCGAGGCGCAGGAAACGGGCGACCAAACGCACCAAGCGAGCGGCGACGGCACCGCCAAGAAGGGCCTTTGGGACGGACGACGTTCCCAGGGCAACGCCATCTACGATGTCGTCCCGCAACGCTGATTTTTAAGTCGCCGAAGACGAGCGTTGGCCTCGGTTGCCACCACTGCCTCCGCCGCCGCCACCACCGCCGCTACTGCCGCTACCGCTGCTGCTGCCGCTGCTGCCG
>JAYWBY010000696.1:0-3012 GCA_043781115.1 Pseudomonadota bacterium | reverse complement strand
TAGCAATCTTGGATTGGATGACGGGGGCCGAAACGACCTCGTCGTCCAAGACGATGACCAAACGGCGCCCGACGTTGGCGCCGGTGACGTCGCCGAAGCGCTTGCCGCCCGGGCCGGTGAACTTCATCGACACTTCAGGGCGACGGTCGAGGGCGCTGGTGTCCTCGCTGACGAAAGCGTCCAGGATGTCGTCCCCGCCGATTTCGGTCGACGCTTCGACGATGTAGGTCGTGTAGCGGGACTTCTTGCCTCCGGCGATCTCTTGGCGTTGGAGGAAGAGCTGGCGGTCTTCAGGGACCTTGCCCTTCAAGAAGTTGACGAGTACTTCGCGATCTTCTGATACCAAGGCGCCTTGGCCGCCGTTGTTCGTGGCCTTGATCGTTTCCGGTAGATCCTTAGCCAACGCGTCGAAGCCCGTAAACTTGTCGTCGGCGAGCTTGAACTTCAGCTGCGCGGTGCGACCGAGGAGTTCTTTCGCCTTCGACGGATCCTTGAAGCCCGGGAGCTGGACCAAGATCGAGTTGTCGGCTGCGCGGCGGTTGATCAAGGGCTCGGAAACGCCCCATTTGTCGACGCGGTTCCTGACGACTTTCTCAGCCTGCTCGATGGCGCTGGCTTTGATTCGTTTGATTTGCTCGTCTTCGAAGGCGAAGTCGATGGTCTGGCCCGAACGGTTGGCTTGCACCAGGCCCGGGTATTCCGTGCGGAACTTCTCTTTGAAGCCTTGCGGGTCGACGCCGTCCTTCAGCTCGATGCGCAGGATTTGCTTGCCGGTGACGACATACGATTTGGCGACGCCGAGGTTGTTGTCGTCCGACCAGCGCTGGGCTTCCGTGCCTTGACGGCCGAGCTTGTTGTCGACCGCGTTCGACGTCGAGACGCCGAGCACGAGCTGCACGCCGCCCTGAAGGTCGAGGCCGAGCGACACGTGCTTCTGCGGCAGCCACGACGGGATGCGCTTCGCCATCTCTTCGTCGGAGTTGCGGACTTCCTTGGAGGTCGAGAAATAAATCACCGACGGTGCAACCGTGTAGGCCGCCCAAATCGTGATCACGCCGATGAATAGCAATCGCCAACGCAACGGGCTCATGAGTCAGTTCCTCAGTCATCAGGTACAGGAAAAACAAAGGTCCTAGATTGCTAGCATTACCTTTAAACCTAAGAACTTGCAGCAGCCTTTTTGCGTTTGACAAGCCCCTTCGCCTCAAGGTACGCACAACGCCCCTAAGTCCGTTGCGTGTACCCGAAAGGATCCCCATGCGCCGCCTCGTGCTCGGCGTTTTCGCCCTGTCGCTTTCATCCCCGGCCGCCGCCCAGCCGGTCGCGGACGTCTCGCGGACCGAATCAGGCGAAATGCGCTCTTTCGCGCTGAATGGTTATGAGTTATCCGGCGGCGAATATTGGCCCTTCGTGGGCGACGCCCCCTTCCAATATCCCGACGCCGTCCTCTGGGGCTTCTACCCCGACGAGGCCACCAGCGCCGCGATTAGCTGCGCTTTCACGGCTTATCATCAATTACGCGACCTCTTCCGCGCCAACCCGGAGAACCTCCGCCGGGTCGTCGAACTCGGGGCGACCCCCCGGTTCTACCTCTGGGTGAACGACTATTCGCGCGCCTCTTTTTCGCGCAGCCGCCGCGTCAACCGCCTCTGGCACTGGAGCGACGGCCCGGCCGACTACGGCACCGGCTTTTGGAAGTGGGAATCCACCCTCACCCAAGACGGCGAATGCTTGACGCCGACCCCTGCGCAAGTCGACTATGCTCTGGAAGAAGCCATCGAGGCCTTGCTGAACTTGCCGCAGTGATCAATCTATCCAATTTAACAAAGCGCCACGGCGACCAAATTCTCTATGAGAATGCGGGGTTCATGGTCCGCGCCGGCGACCGCATCGGCCTGGTCGGGCCGAACGGCTCAGGCAAGACGACGATCTTCCGCGTCATCACCGGAGAAGAGCAACCTGACAAGGGGACGGTCGCCATAGATCCGGGCGTCGTCATCGGCTATTTCTCGCAGGATGTCGGAGACATGCACGGCCGCTCGGCGCTTGAGGAAGTGAAGGCCTCGGCCGGCCGCGTCTCCGAGCTCGCCGAAGTCATCCAAGAGGTGGAGACCCGGCTTGAGACGCTGGAGTCCGACCCACTCGACGACGACGCCATGACCGCGCTGATGGAACGCTACGGCGAAGCCCAGATGGAATTCCAGCAGCGCGGCGGCTACGACCTCGACGCCCGCGCCAAGGCCGTTTTGACGGGTTTAGGTATCGGCCCCGACGACTACGACCGCCCCGTCGAGCACTTCAGCGGCGGCTGGAAGATGCGGATCGCGCTCGCCAAGATCCTGACCCTGAATCCCGACGCCCTGTTGATGGACGAACCGACCAACCACTTGGACATCGAGTCGATCCTCTGGCTCGAAGAGTGGCTCACCGCCTACAAGGGCGCGCTCGTCATGACGAGCCATGACCGGGAATTCATGAACCGGCTGGTGAAGCGCATCGTCGAGATCGCCAACAAACAAATTACGGTTTATAGCGGCAACTACGACTTCTATCTGAAAGAGCGCGAGGTCCGCCGCGACCAGCTGCTCGCCTCCCATCGCCGCCAACAAGAGATGCTGTCGAAGGAAGAGGACTTCATCGCCCGCTTCGCCGCCCGGGCGTCCCACGCCGCCCAGGTCCAGTCGCGCGTCAAGAAGCTCGACAAGATCGAGCGCATCGAGATTCCGCCGGAAGCCAAGACGATCAATTTCACCTTCTCGGCCCCGCCGCGCAGCGGCAACGACGTCGTGCGCATGGAAGACCTGAGCAAGGTCTGGACGCGCGAGGACGGGTCGTCCAAGAAAGTCTTCAACGGCGTCACGGGCGTCGTCAGCCGGCTGAACAAGATCGCGCTGACCGGCGTCAACGGCGCCGGCAAATCGACGCTCCTGAAAGTCATCACGGGCCAGACGGCAGCGACGTCGGGCACCTCGGTGATCGGCGCCGCCGTCAAGGTCGGCTACTTCAGCCAGC
>JAYWBY010000695.1:0-3017 GCA_043781115.1 Pseudomonadota bacterium | reverse complement strand
CCGAGAAGGCGTTGCTTGGTGCGGTGCTGCGCGATCCTGACACGCTGAACCTCATTGCCGACAAGGTCATCCCGGACCATTTCTATCTCGACGCTCACCGCCAGATCTATCAGGCGATGGTCGAGCAATATCACTTAAGCGAACCGACCGACCTGATGACCGTCGCGGAGAAGCTCCGTCGGCTTGGCTCGGACTCGGAATATTTGGGACCGGCGTACCTCGTCGAATTGACGGAGAGCTCTCCGGTTACGCAGAACGTCGAGTACTACGCTCACCTCGTTCGCGACTATTACTACATGCGCCGCGTCATCGACGCCTGTCAAACGACGATCAAGAAGGCGATGTCCTACGACGGCAAGGTCTCGGGCTTCATCGAGGACGTCGAAAAGGAATTCATCGAGATCGCCAACCAGCAGGACAAGGGCGGCCTCGTCCTTGCGCTGGAGGTCTTGAACGAGACGCTGGTCGAGTTGGAGGAGCGGTTGAATGGTGACGGTGGCCTGACCGGCGTCCCGTCCCAGTATGTCGATTTGGACCGGATTACCGGCGGCTGGCAAAAGAGCGATCTAATCATCATTGCGGCGCGCCCCGGCATGGGCAAAACCGCCTTCGCGCTAAACTGCGTCATTAATGCGGTGAAGTCCGGCAAGCACACGGCCATGTTTACGCTCGAGATGTCGAAGACCCAGTTGATGAACCGGATCATCTCAAGTGAGGCGCGCATCGACTCGTCGCGCATGCGCAAGGGCGACCTGACGGAAGACGAGCAGGACCGGTTGATGCACGGCGCTCGCGAGATCGGGACTCTCCCGGCGGTCCTAGGCATCGACGAGACTCCCAGCATCAGCCTCCTCGAGCTCCGGTCACGATGCCGGCGCTTCAAGAAGGAGCACGGGCTCGACTTGATCGTCATCGACTACTTGCAGCTCATGGGCGCCTCGGGAACGAAGAAGTACGACAGCCGCGAACGGGAGATCTCGGAGATCTCGGGAGGCCTGAAGGCCCTCGCCAAGGAACTCCAAGTCCCGGTCATTGCGCTCGCCCAGCTCAACCGGGGCCCTGACGCGAGGCCCGACAAGATCCCGAAGCTGTCCGATTTGCGCGAGTCCGGCTCGATGGAGCAAGACGCGGACATGATCATTTTCATTTACCGGGACGAGTACTACAACAAAGACTCGCAAGACGTCGGCAAGGCGCTGCTCCGCATCGCCAAGAACCGCCACGGCTCCACCGACGACATCTCGTTGGCTTTCGCGCCCCATTTCTTGAAATTCACCAACCTGCAGCAGCAATAAAAAAACCCAGGACGGCCCAGGCTTTTGCATTTGGTAAGTGAAGCGCCGCGCGCTTAGGAAGAGAAGCCGTAGATCTTCATCTTCTTCCGCAACGTGTTGCGGTTAATGCCGAGGATCTTGGAAGCGTGCACTTGGTTGCCTCCCGTGCGACGGAGGATTTGGCCGAGGAGCGGCTTCTCCACCTTCTTCATGATCAGGGAATGGAGATCTTCCGGGTAGTAGCTCCCGATCTGGTCGAGGAACCGCGAAATCTTCAGCTCGACGATCGCCTCCAGCGAATGCTTGTCGAGGCGGACAGCGAGGTCTTGTTCGATCTGTGCGGTGCCTTCGGATTTCAGCCCAGCTTGGGCGACGAGTTCGGGGGATTCTTTGCGGGGTTGATCTTTCACGGGAGCAGTCTGCAAGGACGGTGCGAGATTATCCACAGGATCACTCCAAGTCGAACATGACGACCAGTTCACAGTCGGCGGCGACTGATTTTGAGACAGATTAACTAGCAGGGGGGCCGAAGTGTGTCAACAAGCTAACAAAGTTATTTTTTTTGCCGCTAGAACACTTGTGGCCCAAGCCTTTCCAGCGTTTTACAAAGAAAAATTGCGGGAGGAAATTTGTGCCCACTTTTACTCGCGCGCGGAAATGTCTAACATAGAATGTACGGGCCAATTTCCTTCTTGACTCTTTGTCCGCCGCGCCGTGCCTAGGCTTGCGGACCCCACCTGAATGGCATATTAATTCCCTGGACAAAAAAGGGCACAAAGGCCCACAAGAAACCAGGTAATGCCATGAACGCCGATACCGAAAATCCCAAAGACAAAAACCCGACACAATTTGAGAACACCGACAACGAGGCACCTGCCGAAGAACTGGGCAAGGAAACCGCCAGCCTCACGCAAGAAGTCAGTGACCTGAAGGACAAGTACATGCGGGCCGTCGCGGAGATGGAGAACATGCGTCGGCGCATGGAGCGTGAACGTGGTGAACTGATCAAATACGGACTAGAGAACGTCTTCAAGGATTTCCTGCCAGTGCTCGACAGCCTCGACAAAGCGCTTCCGGACGACGCAGCCAAGAGCAACGGCTCAGGCAGCCAGTCCTACTTTGATGGAATGGTGATGGTGAAACGACAGCTGATGGAAACCTTCCGCCGCCACGGCTTAGAGCCGATCGCGTCGCAGGGCGTAGCTTTCGACCCGAATCTCCACCAAGCCATCCAAAAGGTCGAATCCTCCGACGTCGCCAGCGACACCGTCGGCCAGGAGTTCGCGCGTGGCTACATGCTCAATGGCCGCCTTATCCGCCCCGCAATGGTTAGCGTTCTCACCCCGCATGGCTCGTGACTCGTAAAAGCCGCAAAAAACCCGCGATCCCGGCCTGTTCTTCGCCTCCCCCGTCTGTAGACAGCGACAAGAATTCCCTCGAAGAGTTTTGTAAAAACATCCACCTAGACGAGATTTCCCTTGAGTCTTGGGAACATTCCCACGCCAACCTCGATCTCCGCGTGCCGCTCTGGCTCAGCGCCGACCTGGCGCGCGCCGGCGGTGAACACGCGGTCAAATTCTCCCGCAAGGCGCCCCAAGACCCCGCCGGCAAAGGCTGTCGGGAGCCTGCCTGTTTCGCAGTGTTTATTCCCTCTGAAGCTCGTGAAGGACAAGAGGTTCGCGTCTTGGGCGCAGGCGACCGCTCGGCGGCCGGCTCTGGCGACTTGATCGTGATCGTTCGCAT
>JAYWBY010000694.1:0-3020 GCA_043781115.1 Pseudomonadota bacterium | reverse complement strand
TCCGGATCTGTGGGGGGTCTGGGAGCTCATGCTCCCAGGCCTACCTGGCGCCTAAAGTTTTGATGCCCGAATCAGCCGGCAGCTGCCAAACAGAAACGTTTCGACCTGGTCGATTTTAAAACCCGACTTGTAAAGCACCTGGCGGAGTTCGTCGGCCGTATAGAAGGAGCCGACGCTCTGCGGCAAATATTTGTAAGCCGCCTTGTCGCTGAGGAGGCCACCGACGAGCGGCAAAATGCCGTGAAAATAGAGTTGGAAGAGTTTTGCCAAGAGGCCCTTCTTCGGTAGGAAGAACTCCAAGATCAAGAGCACGCCGCCCGGCGCCAGCACGCGGTGGAATTCGCGGATCGCCTCGGCCTTCTTCACGACGTTGCGGAGGCCAAACGAAATGCTCAGGCAGTCGAAGCGGGCATCCGGCAGGGTCGTCAACTTTTCGGCGCTCAATTTGGCGAATTCCACGTTCTTCGTGAAACCGTGATCCTTGAGTTTCGCCTCGGCGAGGCTCAGCATTTCTCCGGAGATGTCGACGCCGACGAAGCCGGCGAATTCGGTGTGTTTCTTGGCGGCGGAAAGCAGCACATCGCCAGTGCCAGTGGCAACGTCGAGATATTGACCGCCGGGGCGGAAGGGGATCATCGCCGTGAGGTGGCGACGCCAGCGTTGGTCCTGGCGAGCGCTCAGCAGCCGGTTCAGCAAGTCGTAACGCGGCGCGATGCGGTCGAACATGGCGGCGACGTGCTTTTCGCTTTGCGGAGCTTGGACTTTCAAGGCGGACTTACCTCATGCGGAGCTTCGGAACCCGGAAGCGGAGATCTAACAGACGTCCGCCGCGCGCGTCCGCAGATATGTGTTAAGCCATTGAAATATTAGTTACTTATCGGTCCCTGGTGCGGGTGCGCCAGGTCTTAAGTGCTTGCTCCCACGGCCAGTGTTGAGGATGATAAAGAGCACGAGCAGCGCCGCGATTTTCATAGCGTTCCTCCTCCCATACACGCGTGAGCGGTTGGCTGGAGAGCTCAAGGCGTTACCAAGGGCAAAAGAAATGACGAAAAAAACTCTATTGCGTGGAATTGTCGGAGCTACCTGGCTCTTGGCCTCCGCCGCGCTGGGCGATGGTGCCAGCGCTTTTGACCCGGCCGGCTACATCCACGAAACGGAGACGCAGAACGCGCTCAAGGCCGGTCAGCTCACGAGCCGCGCCATTTTCCGGATCAACGGTCAGCGCTTTCAGAAGTTCCTTTCGACCGACGGCTCCGTCTTCTTGCCGAGCGACGGCGAGATCCCGGAAGTGGTCGAGGAGTTCGCGCTTTGTCCTCAGCACTTGAAGCTGATGACCGAGGTCTTGCCGATGCGGGAGAACCTGCCGCTCGACAAGGAGCTGAAAAAGCTCGAGCCGAAGATCGTGGCCCTGATCAGAAAATGCCAAGAAGGCAAAATCAAAAGCCCCGTCGTTCTCCAAGAGAATCCGGACGGGGCCGTGGTCGAAATCAAAGCCAAGGAAAAAGCCGACAAGCAGCGGCCGATCGACGCCAAGGCGTCGGGTGGCGCGGCACTCGACGCTCCGGGCAAATAACTTAGATGCCCATCTCGACGCCGAGCATGACGGTGTTGGACTTCAAGTCGTAAGTTTTGTCGGCGCCGGCGACCTTGACTCCGTCCACCTTCAGCGAGTCGACCTTAAATTTCTCCATGCCTCTGCCCACTTCGAACAGCAGTTTGAGGACGGGCAAAACCGGGTATTTGACGCCGAGGTTCAAGCGGAAGCCGCTGATCTTCGCGGTTTCGACGGATTTGGATCCGCCAGAGGTATTTTCAATCGCCCAGTTGCCGACGAGCGGCACGCTGATGCGCGCAAACGGCGTGACGACGGGCACGAACGGGATCCAAGCCATGACGTCCAGGCCGCCTTGGAAGCCGGTGGCAGTGCTGGCATGACCCAAGTCGTCTTTGTTCAAGTTGGCCACAGCGACGCTGGCGCCGAAGGCCACCGGCACGAGGGGAATTGGATCGAGGTGCGCGGCGACGTCGAACTCTTGGCTGGCGACGCCCGAGTTGTTGCCGTCGTCGATCTTGTACCAGCGCTTGCCGGCGGTGACTTCGACGTCGAAGAACGCCAGGGCGGAGCCGGCATAAAAAGCAGCAAGGACGAGAATCAAGGGTTTGACGAACCGGCTAAGCATGACGACCTCCAAAGGTTACGGGACACCATTCGCTAGAAACTACTCGATGATCCGGACCCCGTCGAGTTCCTTCACGAAGCCTGCGCCGAAAGCCATCGACGGCGTCAGCGCGCCGGGCTTTCTCGGGGAATTTATGAGCCTTTCGACGGCGAGCACCGCCGAGTCGGCGGTCAAGTCGTAGCCGTCGGGTGTCACCATTTTGAGAGAAAAGCGTTGGCCTCGGTCGTTCGTGACCTCGCCCCAGAGCTCGGTGCGGCCTTTGCCTCGCTGCTCGGCGGTCGGTCCGGGTACGTGGCGTTCGATGCGCTTTTTCACGAAGCGCATGACCGGCGGCAAGCCCACGAACCACTGCACATAGCGGCCGGCGCGTGCGGCCTTCAGCTGCACTTCCGGCATGGCTAAATAAACTTCGATGTTGGGCACCGCGGTCGAGAAGTAGGCGGTCGAGACGTCGCCCCACGGGATCGTCACGGCGCGGGCTGGACCGTTTGGGAACGGGATTTCGCGTGTTTTATAAGATGCCGGCACGACGACGATCCGGCCGGCGCGGCGGATGCGTCCGCCTTGGGCCATACCTTCAACCATCGTCTTCGCCGTGCCGGGGCTCGGCCCACCGCCGCGCGGCATGAACGCCAGGATCAGCGACGTCGCGTCAGGCAGACCTTCCTTCAGCATCGCCGCCAAGCAGTCGCTCGGCACGACGTCGAAGCCGACGCCGGGAATCGCGGTGACGCCGCGGTTCTTGATTTCGCGGTCGCGTCCGTGCACCATTTCGAACACGTCGATCTCGCCCGTTATGTCGAGATAATCCGCCTTCGCGGCCAAGCAAGCGTCGAGCAT
>JAYWBY010000693.1:0-3024 GCA_043781115.1 Pseudomonadota bacterium | reverse complement strand
CGTCTCGTGACGTTTATTTTGCGGTGAAGGCCAGGGCCATCGGCTTACCGAGCAAGATTCCGGGCGGTGGCGGAAACGGCGACGACGCTATGACCGCGGCCAAAACGAGGGCGTCAAACTCGGTGTCGCCGGACGATTCGCTGACGTTTGCGTCCTTCAAAGTCCCGTCTTTCTCCGGCGTCACTTCGACGACCGTCTTCAAGGTCTTGTCCTTGAATTTTTCCGGCAGGGAGAAGTTTTTCTGAACTTTCGCGCGGACGGCGACGCCGTAGGCGCGCGCCTCGGAGTTAGGCTTCGGGTTCGGCTTGCCTTTTTGCAGCTCGGCCTTCAGCTCTTCCAGCGTCTTCTGCTTGTCTTCCGCCGCGGCGACGGGCGCCAAAATGGCCAATAAGAGGGGCAATACGAAGCGTTTCATTTTTTCTGTCCTCCGAGGTCCCATTTAGCGCCTTTTGTTTAGCATCAATTGACGGATCTTGCCGTTCACACTTTGTAGCGACGCCCTCGCGAAACCGGCATTGCCTGCTGGACGGGAGGCCCCTTCCCCGCTAAAACGGGGCCAAGTCGCGAAAGGGTCCGTATGACGCTGCTTAGTTCGCTATATTATCACCGTATTTTCAATTGGTTGGCATCCTCTTTCCTAGTGGTCGGCTGCGGCCATCCCGAGGCTTCCCACACGGCCGACATCGCCACCGACTTCGGCCACCCCTTCTCGCACGACTTCTTCTTCCGCGAAGGGTCAAAGCTCGTGCGGACGACCTGCAACCCCAACACGACCATCTTCGACCGGGCGAGCTGCACCGCCAACCGCAAAGTCGTGCCGGCCGAGAGTTTTTACCACGAGCTGGAAACGGATTTTGGTTCGCACCTCGAGCAACTCTCGTCGATGACGGCGGAAGCCTTCATCCGCGTCGGGCTCATCGACCAAAAGTTGCTCGAGTTGCTGAGCGCCGGCCCCGGCACTCCGACTCGCCCCGAGCTTCCTGCTCAGATTCACGCCGCGGAGACCGGAGTCGCCGACGCTACGACGCGCGTCGTGGGCCTGCGTGAGCAGATCAGCCGGATCGAGCAAACCTTGGCCCGCCACGACGACCCCGATCTGCGGTCGCAGCTCGCGACGCAGACAGCCGAGCTAGCCGCCCAAACTACGCTGCTCAGCCTGGCGCAGGCGCGCCTCGCAACCTTGCGCAACGAATACGTCGAGGCCAACTCCGGCCTCCTCGACCCGGTGATGTTTCGGCACCTTTCCGAGCAGCGGGACCAGGCGGTTCAAGCCTTCGACGCTTATCAATACTACGTCGGCCTGGAAACGGAGCTGGCGATCGATTTGAAACGCGTCTTGGGCATGGTGGAAGACAATTTCGTCTTTAACGAAGACCTCGGTTCGTCGTCCGACTACATGGGCATCATCATGCCCTTCAGCGATTTGGTCGATGACCTGGTGCGTCAGCCGATGCGTTACACCGTCAACGGACCTTCGACGTCGACGACGCTGAGCCTCGACGTGCCGGTGATCGGCACGGTCAAGTCGATGCAATGTCGCTTCGAATCTCGCCGCGAAAACCGTTGCACAGAAGTCCTAGTGACGCCGCCCGGCGGCGAAGCGCAAGCGATGGAGAACCTCTTCATCCACACGCGCGGCGGCGGCTTGATCGCCGCGCATCCCTTGATCAACACCTCGCCGACCGGGCATTGGACGTTCACCGTCCGAGCCTTGTGCGGCGACGGCCCCATCGAACTGACTCGCGAACCTTGGTGCGAACTCGGCGTCGACTAAACACGGAGACTCAGATGATTCACGCTCGCCTCCTCTTTCTCCTCGCCTCTTTGGCTTCGGCGCCGCTCGCCTGTGGCCCCAAGGTCTCGGACGATTCGTCGCAAACGCAAGAAATCGCCGTGTCGCACGCCTTCGACTACGCCCTCTACTTCCGCGACCACGGCGACGTCGTCCGCGCGTCCTGCGACCCGACGCGCCAGGTTTACGACCACTCGACGTGCAACATCGACCCGGTGCGCATCCCCGCGGGTCTCTTCTACAAGGCCTTGGACGACCGTTTTACCGCCGGCATCCAGCCCGCGGAGCAAACGGTCGCCGACCTCCACGCCCGCATCGCCTCCGTCGACCAACGTTTGCTCGAACTCCTGACCTCTAGTCCCCGCACCCCCGATCCGGCGTTGGAACCGGCTATCCACGTCGCGGAAGCCAAACTCGCGGAAGCCTCGCGCGTCACGCAGGAACTGCGCGACCAGGTCGCCCGGGTGGCGGCGCGCGCCGCGGAGCCCGGAGCGGATCCAGACCTTTACCTGCAGCTTGCCGAGCTCAAGGACCAACTCGGCCAAGCCATCGCCGCCGAGGACCGCCGCCACGTCGAAGTGGCCGCGGCTCGCCGCGCTTACGTCCAAGCCAACTCGGCCTTGTTCGACCAAACGATGTTCAACGCCCTGACTCGCCAGCGCGACCAGCTAGTCTTTGACCTCGGCAACGCCGAAGACCGCGAAGCCCGCCAAGCAAAGTATCTCACGGGGCTGGCACGGACGATCAACATGCTGGAAGACACCGGCACGCCGTATGTCCAGGACCGTTCCGACCCGAACGGTTTCGGCAACGGCGAGATCCTCGACGCCTTTAACCAGATCAGCGACCTGCTCGACCGTAAGCTCCGCACGTTTTCCGCCACGGGCGCCGTCGGCGCTACTAGCGTCCAGTTCACCGTCGACCGCACCGGCATCGTCGAATACCTCAGCTGCCAGTTCCAGCAACAGACGTCGTCCAGCTGCCACGACCTCGAGGTCACGACGCCGGCCGGCGTCGTGACGCACGTCGACAACTGGATGGAAGTGCGCGACTGGGCGAACTATCCCCACCCCGAAATCTTCCATTCCGACCCGAAAGGGGTCTGGAAGTTTCGGATCCGTTACCTCTGTGACGGCACCGCGCCCGCGATCGACAACGCGCCGCCTTGCGTGGTCGGGTTGAAATCGGCGCACGACAGCCATCCCTAGGCGAAAATTTGCTTAGGCCTTCCG
>JAYWBY010000692.1:0-8446 GCA_043781115.1 Pseudomonadota bacterium | reverse complement strand
TCTATGTCCAGTTCCTCCAGTTCTCGTTCAGCCGGGCGATGGAGTTCCGCGTCGACTTCTACTTCCGCATCGTCATGGACATGATTTATTACGCGGTCAACATCGCGTTCTTCAAGCTCCTCTACGTCCACACCAACACCCTGGCGGGTTGGACGGAAAGGCAGACCATGCTTTTCGTCTCGCTCTATCTCTTGGTGGACGCGATCCACATGACCGTCTTCACCAACAACTTATGGTTCATGCCGTCCTTGATCAACACCGGCGGCCTCGACTACTACCTGACGCGGCCGGTGTCGTCTCTCTTCTTCCTGAGCTTCCGAGACTTTGCTGCCAACTCGTTCGTCAACTTGATCATGGCCGCGGGAATTCTCGGTTGGGCGCTGCACTTGAACGGCGACGTCTTCACCTTTGGGAACTTCGCTTTGCTGCTCCTCTTGATCGTCAACGGCGTGCTGCTGAATTACCTGATCGCAATGATCTACATCATTCCCGTCTTTTGGACGCACTCCGGCCGCGGTTTCGCCGACGCGTACCATATCTTCACACGCTTCGCCGAGCGCCCGGACCGCCTCTTCGCCGGCGGCATGCGGATCTTTCTGACGGTCGTCCTGCCGCTGTCGCTAATCGCGTCTTTTCCGGCGCGGCTCTTCCTTGAGACGTTCGACCCTTATCTCTTCCTGCACCTCGTCGGCGTCACCGTGATGTTCGCGGCCATCGTCGGGCTCTTCTGGCACAAAGGCCTGAAGGCCTACTCCTCCGCCTCGTCTTAGTCTTTGTAGTCGATCATCAGCGGCGCGTGGTCCGAGAACTTCTGGTCTTTGTAGATCGACGCCCTTTCGACGCGCTCTTGGAGACCTGGCGTGACGACGTGGTAGTCGATGCGCCAGCCGACGTTCTTGGCATAAGCCTGTCCACGATTCGACCACCAGGTGAACTGTTCCGGATGCGGATTGACCTTGCGGAAGGCATCGACGTAGCCGACCGGGCCAAAAAGGCGGTCCATCCAAGCCCGTTCTTCCGGGAGAAAGCCCGAGTTCTTGAGGTTGCCCTTCCAATTCTTCAGGTCGATCTCTTTGTGGGCGATATTGAAGTCGCCGCAGATGACGAAGTCGCGGCGCTTTCTCTTGAAGGCCTCCAGTTCGTCGGTAAAGCGTTCGAGGAATTGGAACTTGATCGCTTGGCGCTCGTCGCCGGAGCTTCCCGACGGGAGATAAAGGCTCGCGACGCTGGTCTTGCCGAAGTCGGCTTGGAGAAAGCGCCCCTCGGGGTCCATGTCGGGCCAGCCGAGGCCCACCTGGACCTTGTCGGGCTTCGACTTCGAGTAGATCGCCACGCCACTGTAGCCGGGTCTAACGGCCGGATGGAAGTAAGCGTGATAGCCCTTCGGCGCACGGCATTCGTCGGGAAGCGACTCTTCGTCGCAGCGGATTTCCTGGAGGCAGATGACGTCCGCCCCCTGCTTCATGAGCCACGGCATTAGCCCCTTGGCGTGGGCCGATCGGATGCCGTTAACGTTGATGGTGATGATCCGCATGGGGCTTCCTGGTTCATTTGGAGGCGAAGACCTTACTACGGCCCGCGGAGTCCCGGGAAGTGACCTTATGAAATATTCTAACTCATTGAAAATAAAGGAAAATTATTTCTCATAATTGCCTTCTTCCTCACGTTGTTCTAATTCATTGTGGATTACATTGGTTCCTGGATAGAGATCATTAGGGACGATGCACTGATATTAGTTTGTTAATGATTGTTAAGGAGGACGATATGAGAATCCTCGTTGTCGAAGACGATGCACCCTTGGCCAGTATCCTCATCCGCACGTTGCGTGAAGAGTCATACGCGGTCGATCACGCAGCCGACGGCCAAGAGGCCGAGTGGCTGGCTTTCGAAAATCCGTACGACCTGATAATCCTCGACCTCATGCTTCCGCGAAAGAACGGCATGGAAGTCCTCAAGACCCTCCGCGACGGAGGAGTCGCGGTACCGGTGCTGATTTTGACGGCACGCGATACGAAAGAAGACGTGGTCAAAGGCCTCGACAAGGGTGCCGATGACTACATGACCAAGCCTTTTAATCTGGAAGAGCTCTTGGCCCGGGTTCGCGTCTTGCTCCGCCGCCAATCGGGCGAGCCAGCCACGACGATCGAAGCCGGTCCGGTCAAGATCGATCCAAGCCGGAAGGAAGTCACCCGCGACGGTGCGACGATCCACCTCACGGCGAAGGAATACGCTTTGCTCGAGTACATGGCGCGCCACGCCGGCACGGTGCTTAGCCGCACCCAGCTGTCGGAGCACGTTTGGGACATGAACTTCGAGCCGACGTCCAACGTCGTCGATGTCTACATCGGCTACTTGCGCAACAAGGTCGACAAGCCGTTCGACCTGCCGTTGATCAAGACGGTTCGTGGACATGGTTACATGCTCGATTTGCCGCCGGGCCCTTCGCCGGGCGTGGGAGACCAGCCGGGCGCCTCTGCCCAGCCGGGCGCTCAGGCAAAAGCGTCGGACAACCCGACACATGTTTCTTGAGCGGATACCAGTAAGACTCCGCTTGTCACTAGGCCATGCCGTGTGGATGGCCGTGATTTTTCTCAGCGTAGGTTATGGCCTCTACCGAGTGGTGGAACACAATCTCTACCGCTCGGTAGATGCCTCCTTGCTGACCTCGGCGCAGTCGATCCGCGACGCGCGCTTCATCCGCGGCTTCAGCCCGCCGCTGATGGAACGGTTCCTTAATCAGTTCTTCGGCGAGAAGGCGATCAGGCCTTACGCCCAACTGGTCGACCTCTCCGGTAAGATAAGCGCCAAGACGGACGTGCACATCAGCTTGCCCGTGACGCCGAAGGCACTCGCGCGCGCCGAGCGAGGCTACGAAACCTTCGAGACGTTCCCCCCGAGGCGCGACAGCGAGTCGCCGCTTCGCCAAGTGACGCTGCCCGTGGTCAAGTTCGGCCGCTTCACGGGCGAGCTGATCCAGGTCGGCGCCTCGCTCGATTCGACCTTCCACACCCTACGAGAGATCGCGTGGGTGCTTTGGATTTCGCTGCCGGTCGGCCTGCTTTTGTCGGTCGTCTTCGGCTACATGCTCACCAAACAATCGCTAAGACCGGTCACTGAACTCAGCGCCGCTGCCCAACGGCTCGGCAGCGCTGATTTGAGCGTCCGCTTGCCGCTGCCGCCCGCGAAGGACGAGCTCCGACAGTTAGCGGAGACCTTCAACGAGATGCTCGGGCGACTCGAGGACGCGTTCATGCGCCTCAGGCGTTTCACCGGCGACGTGTCGCACGAACTCCGGACGCCGCTCGCGGTTCTTCGTGGCGAAGCCGAGTTGGCTCTTCGGAAAGAGCGCACCGCGGAAGACTACCGGACCTCGCTGCAGACCATCAAAGGCGAAGCGATGGGCATGACCGGGATCATCGAAGATCTTCTGCTGCTCGCGCGCGCCGAAAGCAAGGCCGTGGCAATGAGCTGGATGGAGCTGCTCACCGCCGAGTTCGTCGCCGAACTCGTCAACGTCGTGCAGCCGGTCTACGACGACAAGAAGATCAGCCTACGCATCATCAACCGAGCGAAGACCCGCTTCAAAGCCAACCCAGGCTACTTGACCCTGGCCCTGAAGAACATCCTGATCAACGCCGCGAAGCACTCGGCGACGATGACGGTGGTCGAGTTCGACGTTCAGGACGACGGACAGGATATGCTTTTTACCATAACCGATTCCGGCGAGGGCATCCCCGCCGAGTCTCTTCCGTACATCTTCGACCCTTTCTACCGGGCCGACACGGCGCGGAACCGCGCGGCGGGCGGCACGGGTATCGGGCTGAGCCTCGCCATGGCTTTGGTGAAGCTTCACAACGGCTCGATCGTTGTTCGCTCCAAACCAGGGGAGGGCGCATCCTTCTCGGTGCGGATCCCGTGGCCGGGCAAAGAGCAAAACGACTGGTCGGCCGATAACGGGCCGAAGACCAAAGAGCGCGCCCTCTTGGCCTTGCCAAAGAGCTTTCGCGGCGCTCCCCAACCAGGGTAAATTGACGGCAGCAGTCCACCGTCCATTTGCCTGAATCTCTGGGAGAGTCCTCCATGTTCAAGTCTTTGCTCGTCGCTTTCGGCTTGGTCCTACCCGTGGTGATGGCCGAGGCCAACGCCCGGGAGCTGAACAACATCCACCGCGACGGCATCTGGGACGTCGAGTTCTCGCCTGACGGCCAGCTCTTCGCGACCGCCGGCGGCGACGGAGTCGTCAAGATCTGGGACGCCGTCACGCTAGAGCAAATCAGCTCCTTCGTCCAAAGCACCCAGCACTTCCAAGTTTATGACGTCCATTTTCTCGCCGACAGCCAACGCGTCGTCGCGGCTTGCCTTGGAGGCAAACCCGCCGTTTGGGACGCGCGCACCGGCACGCTCCTGAAAGTGCTGGTCGGCCACGACGAGAACGTCGTCCGAGTCGCCCACTCGCGCGACGGCTCGCTCTTCTACACGGCTGGCTCCGATGACTACGTGCTCGCTTGGGATACCACCGATTATCACATTGTTGGTCGGTACCACGTCAAGTCGCCGGTCGGTATCGTGCCGCTCGACCGTACGGGCGAAATCCTGGTCGCGAGCCTCGCGGGCCTTCAGCGCGCCGACGTTTTGACCGGTGGGACGGAGCAAGTGATGTCGGAATCACCGTACTTCTTCAACGTGGTCGGGTCGCGCACGGGAATGTCCTATGCTGGCGGCCAGATTGCGGAAGGGGCCGCGCCGCGCGCCGTCGACGCGATGAGCGGCCAAATGGGCAAGCTCTATGACGGCATGACGAGTGGTTTCGTTTGGAACATGGCAGCGGCAGAAATGTCGCCGCTCGTAAGCTTCAGCGAGTACCAAGGCCTCGCGGTTCTTTGGAACAGCATGACGGGCGAGACCGTTTACAACAGCGCCAATGAGAGTTGGAAATCTTTGTCGGTGACTTTCTCGCCCGGGGACGCGGAACTCGTCGTCGGCGACACGGAAGGCTCCGTCCACTTCTTGCCGCTGGCGGCGGCGGCGAAAGCGCACTGATGCTTTTTGCGATTCTCCAGCAATCCCTCGCCGGCATTTCGGCGGAAGATCTGGCGCAGGCCTTCGAGGGCGTGCCGGGTCTGACCAAGATGGACGCGGGGATCATCGGCGCCGACGCCTTTGGCGTGCTGCTCGAACGCCAGGAGCAGGGGAAAGCCCAGAAGATCGTCGAGGCCTTGGCGGGCCTCGGGGTTCGCACGATACTCTTGCCTCAGAGTGAGTTGAAAGAGCTGCCTCCCGTCACGCAAGTGCAGAGCGCCGTCCTGAAGAGGGAAGCCCTGGCTTTCCAGGACAGCGGCGGTAGAGTCCACACGGTGCCGTGGAAGGACCTCCGCGTCCTTTCGTGGGGCAAGGTTGAGCGCCTGGAAACGCAGGTGATGCGAGAGCTCAGGGTCCTCGATCGCTACTTTGCCTTCGGCCGGATGGTTATCTATTTTCCGCTATACCGCCAAGTGCGGACGGGCATTAAGCTGATCGATCATGTCGTGCTTGAAATTGCGACGCAGACGGCGCGCTATCGATGCAAAAACATCTCGTTCTCCGTTGAGGGCAAGGGCGCGAACTTGCCCGCCGACGCTCAAGGTATTCCTGAGTTCATCGAGGCCGTGCGCGAGCGCGCGACGTCCCTGGCGCTGACGACGGCCGTCGAGAAGGCGTTGGTCCTGATGGACACCGTTCCGGTCTACCCGAGTCTCCATGCTTTCGAAGAGGAGATCCGCTGGCGCCTCCTCGCGGAAGTGCGGCCAGAGCTTGGCCTCGAGCCGCCAACCATCTAGCGTCTTCATTTGTCCTTTTGACAAGAGTCGGGCAAAACTCCGCGTACTACCGTGGATTGCTCCGCGTCGCTTTCCTGCGTCCGCGGCGAACTCCGCCGGACTCCATCAAGTTTTGCGCCTATTGGGCGAAAAGACAGGCGGTGCTTGGGAAAAGGATGAACCGAATTTAGAGGAAACCACCGTGAGACAGATTTTCCTAGTAAGCCTGCTAGCCGCGGCCGCCTGCAACAAGGGCGTCGACTTTGCGGGAAACAGCGCTGACAAAGTGAATCCTGTGGTCGTCATCGATCAAGAGTATCCGGCCGCCGTCGTCGACGACCAGTCGGTGAAGTACATGCCGGCGTTCGGTCTCGTGGAAGAGGACCTGACCCTGCACGAGCAGGCGCCGGTCGCCTCGACCTTCAATCAGACGGAGAGACCGGTCGCGGTCGACGAATACAAGCAAGGGCGCGAGGGTGACCTCTCCCAAGAAGAGTTCGACATCTCGACCGCCGGTAAGTTGGATTTGATCCTGGTCGTGGACGATTCGGCGTCGATGGGCGACGAACACGGCGCCCTGGCCACGAACCTCCAGGCCCTGACCAAGCACCTGAAGTCGATCGATTGGCAGATCGGCATCGTCACGACCAGCGTCATGGACAAGAACAACCGCGTGCAACCTTGCACGCTCCAAAACTCGCGCGCGGCGGGCATGCCGATCAAGAAGACCGACCTCGATCCCGAAGCCGATTTCTTTAAGACGATCAACGACCTTGGCACGAAAGGCAGCGGCTCCGAGCAAGGCATCAAGCAAGCCATGCGGGTACTGAACGACAATTGCGGCGCGACTTGGCTCCGCCAGGACGCCGCGTGGGGCGTGATGTTCATCAGCGACGAGGAGAGCTACTGCTCGCGCACGACTTGTCCCGACAAGGATTCGGCGAAAGACATCGTCGATTTGATGAATGCGAAGCACGCGGCGGACAAACTCAAAGCCTATGCCTTGATTTGGGATGACAAAGCCGCGGATGCGACTGATGCCGCCAAGTGCGTCGCGGCGCACCTCAACGGCGAAACCAAAGGTCAACGCTATGCCGACGTCGTGGCCGCCATCGGTGGCGTCGTCGGTTCCGTCTGCGTCGACACAGACCCGAATACCAACGACTACGACGTCATCCTCGACCGCGTGTCGAAGGACGTGGCCCGCATCGTCAAGCGCGACTTCGCTTTGAAGTATAAACCGGCGAACGCCACCATCGATGCCACCGTCGACGGCCAGCCTTTCGTCGACTTCGTGATGGACGGCAAGACGATCAAGCTCAATAGCGTCAGCGGCGACTCGGTCAAGCTCAAGGTCTCTTATCGCTATGACGCGAAGGAGAAGTTCGACCACTTCGAAGTTAAAGACAAGGCCGCGGCCGAGACCGTGAAGGTGTACGTCAACAACCAAGAGCTCGCCCCGGCGAAGTTCAGCTTCGACGACGCGACGTCCGAAGTCCACCTGGTCGACATGCCGGCGGACGATGCCGACATCAAGATCAAATACCGGAAGAGCGGCACGCTCCCGACCGCGCTCGACATCGAGTCGGCGGCGATGGACGGCTTGCCGATCTCGATTCAAATCGACGGCAAAGCGGTCGATAGCGAGTTCGACGCGGCGACTCGGGTTCTGACCTTCAAAGAGGCCCCCGCCGACGGCGCGGAGATCAAGGTCTGGCACCGCGTAAAAGGCGGCAAGACGCTGCGTTATGCGGCGACCGCAGCAGACACGCTCGCGGGCCTAAAAAACGTCAGCGCGAAGGACGCCAAGTCCGGAAGCGTCGTCGACGTCAAACTCGACGGCACGGAGCTGGTCCTTGGCGACGCCGACGTCCAGGACGGGCGGGACCTCGTCGTCACGTTCGATTACGGCGACGCCCAGAGTGTATTGTCCCACGAATTGCCTAACGAGCCGCTCGACGGCACGCTCGACGTCAAGACTGCTGCCGGCGTGGCTGGTTGCATCGACCACGTGACAGTCGACGGTCGCAAAGTCTCCTTCGTTTGTGACGGTGACAAGCTCGGAGAGGTCGTCATCACTTACAAGTACGTCGCTCAGCGCTTTGACACCTTCGAAGTCACGGACGTCATCCCGGCCGACGGCTTTGTTCAGGTCTATGTCGACGGTCAAGCCGTTTTCGATTTCACGCGCGACGGCCAGACGATCGGAATTCCCCAGGACCTACTCGAACTCGATTCCAAGGTTCGGATAATCGTCACGTCGAACCATTGATTTCTGACGCATAAACCTATTGAATCAAGGACTTGGAAAAGACCGAAAAACGCCCTAATTAGCCTGAAATAGCGGTCCGATAGCCTCTATAGGAAGAGGAGGGCCACTATGCGCAACGTTTTTATCGGTTCACTGCTGCTCATCGGCTACCTGGCGGTCAACGGCAATGCCCGCGCTGAAACCCAAGTCACCACCTACGTCATCAAAACTCAAGAAGAGCGCGAGACCACTCGCTGGACTTTAACGGAATGGCTGAAGATCAAAGAACGCATGAAGATGATGGATCTTTGGTTGGCCATGTTCTCCGACCCGAAGAAGGATCAGTTTCAGCCCGAGCTAATGCTGAGCTACGGACTGACGCAGGGCAAGTATCACTACT
>JAYWBY010000691.1:0-3043 GCA_043781115.1 Pseudomonadota bacterium | reverse complement strand
CATTGGTCGTGGCCAGCACGCCGCGCCCGCCCAAGAGTTCGACCCGGACCATCGTCGAAGCCTTGAGACCCGGCACGACCACGGAGACGTTCGCCTGTTCTTTTGTGTCGCTCAAGGGATACTTCAAGATCAGGCCCTTATCGCCATAAAAAGCCAAGGCCGTCGCCCGGACCCCGGGACGCACCCCGTAGCCGAGCTCGGCGACGAGGTCGAATGCTTTGCCTTTCAGCGTCCTGCCCGTCTTGGGTTGGGCCCTCTTCAGCTCCTTCAGCTCGATTAGGCCGCCGGCGCTGATCTCGTAGCGGCCTTCGCCGAGCGCCCTGGCCAGCGCCTCTGGATGCTCGGTAAAGGCCGCCACCGGCGAATGCACGACCAGGCGAGAGAAGTTGGCGCCGTCGCCGCCGAGACCCGGCGCCGTCGTCAAAAGATAAGGCGCATGCCTCGCTGCCGACAGCTGATCATAGAGCGCCAGCCAAACTTCTTGGTTGGCTCCGCCGCCGCAGCCGAAAAGGCGCAGGGCATCGGGCTGCAACCGTTCGACGAGCAGCTCGTAATCGAAGGGCGTGACACCGGGCCCAGGACATCCGAGTTCGAGCAAGCCCTCGCCACCTTCTTCCCGGACGAAGCGGCCAAAGCGCACCGGCAGGTCGTCGGGTGCGCGCACGTGGCGCAGCTTTTCCCAGTGGGAAGCCAAAGCCGTCGTCGCGGGCAGGAACGCCAAAGTCATCGCCGTGGTCTCGTCCTCGACACGCAAGACGCGTAGTGCGGCCGGCTTTGCCGAAGCAAGATCGACCGGTTCGGCGATGAAGTCGACGCCGAGCGCTTGACGGAGACTCGCGACTGGCATGTCGCGGCCTTGCAGGGTGGCCAAATCGACGAACGACAACTCATCCGCTCCAGGCAAGCGCGCCGCCGTCGGCGCCGCTTCACGACAATCCAGGGACGTGCGCCGTTCCTTGACGATCTGCGCCTTGAGTTGGCAGAAGGCGCCGTCCTTGCCCCGTGCCAGAGTCAACGAGTAACCGCCTGAGGCCAATTCGAGGTCGACCGGCCAACTGCGCACCAAAAAGAGGTCCGATTGAAGCGCTAGCAAGGCATCGCCTTCTTCCGGTTTGACCACCGCGGCGTCGCCGCCCGAGCGATGATCGAGACGCTCGAGTTTCAAGAGCGCCGCCGAGGCCGCGGCTCCGGGATAAATCCGCAAGAAGCCCGAAGCATAACCCGGGACTTCTACGGTGCGGGTTTGACCGTCGACGAGCCCGAGCCCGCCGACGCCCTCGATCAAGCGCCCGGCCGGCGTGTCGGCGAGTTGGTAGTTGGCGGCGGCGGGTAGGCTCAATTCGACGACGTCCTTCACGCCTTCGAGCGCCGAGTAAAGAAGCGGCTCGCCGCTTTCTCCAAAGACGAAAAGCGGCCGCGTGATTTCCGAGGGATCTTTGACGCTCGTCACTAAGCGCAGCGTCGCTTTCGTTCCGATCGGTTGGCAGCCGAGGAGCCAATCAGCCTTGGCCTCTTCTTTCAGCGGTTTCCGTGGGCGCAGGACGCCGTACAAACAGGTCTTCAGCGCGACGGAGCGCGTCAGTACTCGAGCGGCAGCGCCACGGCCGAGCAAAAGCTCGAAGCCTTCGACCGGCGGCGCTTCACCGTCTTCCGGCGTCAGCTCGAGGCCAGCGCTCGTCGTCTTCGCCGTGAGGTTGCGAAAGGGCAAGATCGCCGCGACGTCGGCGGCGGCGCCCTGTATCCAGTAGCCAGGACCGGCGAGCGTCTGCGCCTTGGGTCCAGTGAGGCGCAATTGCCAGTGCCCGGAGTCGTGAATTTTGCCGCCGGCGAAGTCGTCGATCGCCACGGTCAATTGCTCGGTGATTGCGTCAAAGCGCCAGGTGAGAGTCTGGCGCGGGGCCTTCGGACCCGAGGTCGAGTAGATCAAGGTGACGAACGCTAAATGCTGGGAGCGCTCCATGCCGAGATCAATACCAATGGGATAGTAAGCGGAGCGGTTGGCGTCGCCGTTCTTCAGCTCGAGAGTCTCGAGGGCCGCGCTGCGCACGAAGCGCTGGTCGCGCCTCTCGAAAACGGCGAGGACGGCCGTCTGCCAGGCTTCGGTCGGCGCCTTCGGCGGCACGCCGGCGAGCACGATTTGCAGGTTTTTGCCGCCAATGACCACTTGGCCTTGAAATGGCCTGAGATGCGGGTAGCGCGCGATCGTCACCGGCGAGACTGGTTCGGCGAAGGCGTCGGGACGCTTTGCTTCCGCTTCCGCGCGCGGCGGGGGTGGCGGCGCTTCCGGGACTACCGGCGTCGGAAGTTCCAGTTTTTTGGCTGGAGGACGGTCTGGAGCGACAAAATGGCGCTCTCCAAATGACGAGTTCTCGCCACTGGGACGCGCCCAAAGATCGGTCTGAGCACTAAAAGCGCACACTGCCAAAAGACTTCTCAACACAGTCTTTACGCAGTTATAACGAAGACATGAGTAGCCTTTAAACAGCCCATTCCTCAGACCGTTAATGATCGGAAACATTGACATTTGGGGAGGTTTATGTAAAATTGACGACCCAACAAAACGATGATGTGGCGCGACAAAGCTCTACGATTTACTGACATGAGGGCGAGTGCATGAATCTCGAATCGCCGAAAGAATACCAGTCGAACAAAGTGAAGCGCTTGCCGCCTTCCGTCGTGAAAGATATCGAGCTGAAAAACCACGCCCGCCGTCTCGCGAACCTGTCTCCGATTAGAATCAAGGTACGTACCTGTATCTCGTGCAGCGCTCTGTTCGAGTCCGCTGGCAATCGTACCTGTGGCTGCAATACCCGGAGTACGGGCTATATTGCAGGACGCGAAATAATCTAGCAACGAGGGAACGCCTACCCCGCGGCATCCTGCTAGAATCACTGGTACTTACGGCCAAACGCAAATTTGGCCTAAGTTCAAGTCCGCCTCGGCCGATACCCCACTAGTCCCAATCTCTTTTGAGATTGTCGTGACTTAGGGAGACGCCGCGTGGCTGACGATCCGATACGCTTCGACCGGAAGCCTTACACCA
>JAYWBY010000690.1:0-8495 GCA_043781115.1 Pseudomonadota bacterium | reverse complement strand
GAGCCGGATGCGGTAGCGCCGCGAGTCCGGATCTGTGGGGGGTCTGGGAGCTCATGCTCCCAGGCCTACCTGGCGCCTGAGGTCCTTTTAGCCGACCTGACGGTCGGCGGCCAGGGACACCAGGGGTCTGCGGCGGACAGGTTATCTACCTGTTATTCCTTAGGGTGTCGTGGAACAATGCCCGATCGGCTCGCTCCGCCGGAGCGATTCTGACGGCGTCGAGGGCTCCCGCACTTGACGCCGCCTCCCGCCATTTTTATCCGATGGTGATTCGATGCATCTTTAGCTGCTTAAGACTCGGAGGCTGTCGCGGCAGAGCGGCAAGCCCTCGGTCCGAGCTGCCGCGAGTAGAGCAAGGCTCCGTTCCCTAAGACTCTCCGCCAACTGGGCTTCGCTTTCTTCGTCTCGGAGCCGTGACTCTTCCCAAAGCAGTAGGGCCAGCGGTTCGAGAAGGCCGCGCTCGGTCGCGATCTCGACTAGGGCCTCGCGGCCAAGGAGCGGCAAGATCGCGGGGTCGATGTTGAGCAGGTCGCGGTAGGCCTCCTGCACTTCGGCGAGGGCCTGGTCGTGTTGGCCCGTTTCGCGCAATTTGGCGATGTCGGCGAGCGCTCGGATGATCTGGCGCACGAGTTTCAGGAGAAAATCCTGCTCCTCGCCCTCCGTTTCGACGACGTCGTCAGTCTTGAACATGGGGTTCTCCCCATGCCGAGGCCTCGAGGCCGGAATTTGGGGATTCGGGGCGTTTCGGCGAGCCCGTCGAACGCAAAGCGAAAAGTGACAGCGCGAGCAACAGCCCGCGCGCGATCATGAAATGATCCAAGGCAAACCTCCCGGTTCATGGGCCTTCGTTCCACTGAATTTTTTCGAAAACTTCAGGAGAAGGCGACGGGAGGACTGAGCCCGGAATATTGCGTCGAATAACCGAACTTCAACTGGGTCGAACGCACCGGGAAACTTGAGGTAGCAGGGCGGGGCGACGCGAACGCCGCGAGTGGGGAACTAGGGGGCAGAACGAGGAAAGGGACGTGGTGCGTCGACGAAGAAGAGTCGATGTTTACTGACAGGGAAGGGGCATTGCCCGGAATGACCGCCGCGGAGCAGCAGCGCTTCGCCGCCGCTTGGTTGGGAGCCTCGGGGCAAGCGCCGCCAAGGGACCAGGTTGCGAAGATCAGGGCGAACATTCTGAAAAAGGTCATGGAACCCCCTCGTACAGACAACGTAAGACCGGGCCAAACGCTGTCAAGAGGGGGTACCAGGCAAAAGCGTCTCAGTGAATCCCGGCCAACCCGCGGAAGAGCAGCTCGATGCCGGTGCGAAGGGCGATCTCGCCGGCGAGGTTGCAGCATTCCCGGTGGTGCGAGAAATGGCTCGTCCCGCCGGTCTTGTCGGTTCCGCCGGGGTAGAAATTCACCTGCACCCCGACTTCTTGATCGAGCAAAGTTCCTGACGGAGCCTGCTCGTCGGCGAAGTCACGGCCGGATTGCCACATCGGCGTCGCTTCGGCGAAAAGACGGAGGTCCAGGACGGCGGTATTGATCGGGATCCACGCGATGCCGGCCGTCGTCGCGAAATAGCCGCGCTGCTCGGGAGCGAGACGCGTGCCGTTTAAGGCCACCGGTTGCGGTTCGTTCTTGTAGGTGCGTCGCAAGTTGCCGACGGCGGCGCGGCCGTAGATGCCGATGTGTTCCCAGTCATAGCCCGCCGAGGCGCCAGCGGAACTGCCGCTCCAGGCTTGCCCGCCGCCCAATTCGCGCACGTCCTTCGACTCGAACTGCAGGCCGAAAACCCAGCCTGGTTGTTTGGCGTAGCCCAAGGCAATGGCCGTCGTGGCCGTTGCCCAGAGTGCGCCGTTGGCGTCGGCGGCGGCGCCGCCGGAGCCGACCAATCCGAGGTAGTCGTATGCTTCGTCGGCGCGCGCCGCGCGGGCGACGCTCGGGCTAAGCGCAGCCGCAAGTAAGAGGGCCAGTCGGGGCAGAGCTTGCGTCGTTTTCATGGTGGTTCTCGCCGGGTGGATTCCCCGTTTGGATTGCAAAGAGGGGACCACGGTTAAACGACGGATATTGTGGAGCGACGGCCTCCGCGGGGGCAGGATGCTGTGGGGGAAAAGTCACGAGTGGGTGTGACCCAAGGCAGCTCGGATGCCAGCCGCGCTTTTGCCGGAGCCGACGCCTAAGGCTGAGCCGCGCCGACGTTGGTAACCGAATAATATAATTTAGATAACAAGATTCATTCAAGTTCCTACCAGCTCGTGCCGATAGGGAAGGATCCAGCAAAGTACACGAGGACTTCGAGAATGAGCCTTCGCACCTGCATGTCCATCCTGCTTTTGTCCGCTTCGGCGCTTGCCTGCAACGAAGGCAGCTTTTCCGGTGGCGGCGGCAAAACCGCGGCCGTGCCGCCGAAGAAGGAAGTGCCGGAAGAGAAGACCGACGACGCCAAGCCGAAGGAAAAAGTCGCCGACAAAACCGTCGGACCCACGAAGACTCCGGCCACCTCCACGGAAACCACAACTCCCGGCCCGGTCACGAATAACCCGACGGCCGTGACCGCGGGCAGTTTCACCGTGTATGCCGAACCGCCGAATCCGGGCCAGCTCCAGCCCTACGACATCATCATCCAAGTCAAATTGCCGGCCAACACGGTGAACTATCAGCTCGGCGACATCACCGGCAACTTGCGTGGCACCGACGGTTACGAGCAAGGCATCCCGAACGGTCCGAGCAACGACGGCGGCACGCCGCCGCCCGCGATCTTCAACGTTGCCGGCCAAATCGCCACGATTCGCGTCAAAGTGCCGGGCGCCTTCGTCCCGAAGACGCAAGACGCCGTTACGCTGCACTCGGTGCTGCTGAACGAAAACCAGACGGTGACGATCCAGTTCCAATGAGGCGGCTTCAGAGCTCGGCTTCGGCTCTCCGAGGCTCGCGCACGCGCGCGAGCTTCGTCAAGCTCTTCAGGAGCCGACCCTTGTGCCTCGCGAACGGGTTGGTTTGATCCCAAACGTAACCGGCGAGCACGGAGCAGATTTGGCGGCGTTCGGTGTCGTTGCCTTCGGCGTGGAAGAAAAGGTCGTGGAGCGAGCCGTCGTACCAAGCTTCGACGAAGGCGCGGAAGGTGTCGAGGCCCTGGTTCATGTGGTCGACGTAGCGCGTTTGCCAGTCGACGGCTTTGCCTTCCAGCGTTTCCGCGACGAGCTCGGCGGCGAGCGCGCCCGACTCCATGGCGAAGGTGACGCCCGACGAGAAGATTGGGTCGAGGAACTCGGTGGCGTTGCCCGTGCAGACGAAACCGTGACCGTACATTTTGGTGGTGCTGGCGGCATAAGCCTTGAGCGTGCGCGGCTCGAAGTCGTAATCGACGTCTTGGAAGCGGGCGGAGATCTCTGGCGCGCTGGCGATCATCGCTCGGAGCCGGGTCGTCGGATCCACGGCCTGGTCAGCGAAGAATTCCGGATTGCCGACGAAGCCGACGGAGGTGACGCCGTTCGAGAAAGGGATGATCCACACCCAAACTTCGGGCCGATGAATGACCACCTGGATGCGGAAGCCGCGTTCGTCGGCCGGCCGATTCACGTCACGGATGTGGACGAAGTGCGCTTCGCGCGGCGGGAAGTCCGAGGGTTTCGCCAGGCCGAGCAGGTTCGGGAGGACGCGGCCGAAGCCGGAGGCGTCGATCAGGTGGCGCGCTGCAATGGTACTGGGGGTGCCGGCCTTGTCGACGACGGTCGTCAGCGATTGGCCGCCGTCGAATTCGACAGCCGTGACGGTCGTCTCGTAAGCGATGGGCACGCCGCGGCTCGCGACCTCGTCCGCCAACGCTTGATCGAACTCGGCGCGCGGCACTTGCCAGGTCCAAGTCCAGCCGGGGGTGTATTGATCTTTGAAGTTGAAGTCGCAGGTCTCGTCGCCGCGGAGGAAGAGCGCGCCGAACTTCTTCTGAAAGCCGCGGCGCTCGATGGCTGGCAACATACCCGCGCGCTCGAGGTGGTCCATGCACCGCGGCAGGAGGCTCTCGCCGATCGAAAACCGAGGGAACTTGGACCGTTCGACGATCTTGCACTTGAGTCCGCGTTTTTCCAGAGTGGCGGCGGCAATCGTGCCTGACGGGCCGGCGCCGATGATCAAAACGTCGAACTGCTCCATGCGGAAGCTCCAAGGCCAAGATAGGACGGTAGTCTTTGCAAATCGCCCTCATCATCTTTGACCAAGCGCTGAAAGGCAAGTAGCTTGACGCCGGCGAAGGGGAGGGGGAATGGAAGGCTTAGGCCCGGCCGCCAGCATGGCTCCGATGGAAGGCGTGACGATTCTGCCGACGCGGCTTTGGCTGCATTGGGCGTCGGCTCCGCGCTCGATGACGACGCCTTTCCTGCGCGTGACCGAAGCCCATCCGCTCGGCCAATTGCCGTTCGGGTTCGTCACGGAACTCCAGGAACTCAGGGGCGTTTTACCGTACGAGCTGACGCCGCAATTGCTCGGCGCCGATCCGGAGCACGTGCTCCGGACGGCCGACCTCCTGCCGCCGGAGTTGGCGCCGATGATCGAGCTCAACTGCGGCTGTCCGTCCCCAAACAGCGCGGGGAAGACGGCAGGCAGCGGCGCGCTGCGCGATCCGGACTGGTTTCATGCGACCGTCGAGCGGTTGGCGACGACTTGGGGTCCCGGCAGGTTGGCGGTGAAAATGAGGCTTGGGCTCAACGACCCGAGCGAGTTCGACGCTCTGCTCGAGGCGGTCGCCTCGTTGCCGCTCGGTCGCTTGACGGTCCACGGCCGAACGCGCGCCGATGGTTACCGGGGCTCAGCGCGTTGGGATTTGATCGGCAAGGCGGCGGCGACGGCCAAGGCGCCGACCTGGGCGTCTGGTGACGTTTTGGGAGCGAAGAAATTGGCGGATTTGGCCGCCGTCGCGCCGAGAGTCGCCGGAGTCATGGTCGGACGAGGCGCACTAAGGAATCCATGGATCTTCACTGAACTAGCGAGCGGCGTGCCGGTGGAACTCCGCTTCGCGACGCTTGCCGATGCGTTGCTGAGCTTCGCCGCCGTCCATGATTTGTGGCTGAAGTCCCCCGCGAAGTTGGTGGCGCGGGTCGCCAACGGGCACTGGCGCGAAGTCGCGGGGGCAAGCGAAGAAGGCTGGCAGCGCCTGGCCAGCGCCTTGACCGGAATGGCCTTCGGCGTGCCGTTCGTGGGGTCGACTGCGGCAACGGTTTCCGGCGTGACGTTGTCGCCGGTGGCGCTGGCTCGGTTGAAGTTTCTTTGGAGTCATCTGCGCACTGGTTTGCCGTCAGAGTTCATGATGCCGAAGTTGATGCGCAGCCGCTCGCTGGCCGAGTTCTTCACGTTGCTTGGCGGCGTCGAGGAAGGGCGCCCGGGCTCCGGCAAGGCCTTTGCCGTCGGCCACCAACCCCAATGGGATGAGCTATTTGCGGGGGCAAGGGGCGCGCCTTGAGGCGTTGAAGGGGCGGCGGCATTGGTAGTACACTCCCTGGAAGACCGACTTTCCCTGGGAGTTGCCGATGCCTCGAGCTCGCCCTGCTTCATTGCTATTTCTGGCTTTGGCTGCGAGCGGCTGCCGGACCTCGACGCCGGTTGAGTCGGTGACCAAGACGGATCCCGGGCTGACGGCGGAAGACCAGGCGACGCTGCCGGACTACAAGCCGCGCTTCGTCAATCTGCCGGTGGACGCCAACAAAGCGCTGAATCACCCGCAAGCGACCCCCGGCCTCGCCCTGCAGAGCGACGACGAGCCGCTGCCTGCGGTGGCGGGGGCGCGCTATTTCGTGACCGTCTACGGGTATCAAGGCACCGGCGCGGCGAACCTCCCGCGCTTCACCCATAGCTGGATGGTCCTCGTGCGCGCGCAAGGCGACCAGTTGGCGACGGCGACGTTGACCTTTTTCACATTGAGCTGGGATGCAGCGGACGGCGAGATCGGGCTCTTCCAACCCCCCGAACGCGGCCACAATTATACACTTGCCGAGACGTTCGCGCTGGCCGGCTCCCTCGGCGCGCCCGTCGTGACGCAGAGAAGCCCGCTCTTCGAGGTCGACGCCGACCTTTATTCGATGGCGGTGAAGCAATTTCGCAAGCTCACCGCCGGCGAGGAGACAGGGGCCGTGCGCTACAAAATGCGCGACGACTTTCCGGCGCGGCAACTCGTCGCCAACAACGTCTCGGGCGGTTACACGAATTGCATCCATGCCCTGAGCGACCTCTTGCCGGGCGCCGGCGGCTCCCTCCTGCAAACGGGTACGTCGCGCGGCTTCGCCGCCAGCGACCAGGTGCTCGCTTGGTTCATGACCCACTCGCACGTGGTCGGCCAAAACGTGACGCATGACGCCGAGCTGGCGTCCCGGCTTGGAATCTAAGCGGTGAAACCGACGCGTAGCTTTGCCGTCCTGGCGCTCACCTTTGTGGTGGCGTTCGGGGTGGGCTGCAACCACCTCTTTTATTTTCCCGACTCCCGGACGCACCTCACTCCCGACAAGGTCGAGCTGCCTTTCACGGAACACCGCGTCGAGGTCGAGCCCGGCATCACGCTGAACGTCTGGCACATTCCGCCAAAACCGAAGAACAAGGTGCGCCGCAAGGGCGTCATCGTGCACTTCCACGGCAACGGCGAGAACATGTCGACGCACTTTCTCTTTTCGTGCTGGCTGGCGCTCGCCGGCTTCGACGTCGTGACGTTCGACTACCGGGGCTACGGCAAATCCACGGGCGAGCCGAGCCGCGAGGGGTTGGTGAAGGACGGCCTGGCCTTGCTCAATTGGGTGGCGAACGAACCGACGATGAAGGACTTGCCGATCGTCGTCCTCGGCCAGAGTTTGGGGGGAGCCGTCGGCGTGCCGGTCGTGGCGCTGGCGCCAGCCGGCCAGGTGAAGATCCTGGCCGTCGAGTCGACTTTTAGCTCGTACCGGGACATCGCGCGCGGCAAACTCGCGAGCTTCTGGTTGTCCTGGCCGTTTCAATACCCGCTGTCCTACTTGGTGTCGGACGACTTCAGCGCCGTCGATTACATTGGCCGCTGGCACGGACCGTTCCTCGTGATGCACGGCAAGGGCGACCGCATCGTCCCGATCGCATACGGCCAAGCCCTCTTCGACGCGTCGCCAAGCAAGGACAAGGAGATTTGGGCGCTCGACGACGACCGGCACACGCCGACTTTTGCGGACGATGACAGCGACGAAAAGCCGCGCTTCGTCGACTACTTGTGCAAGCGGCTCGGTTGTCCGCCGGCGCCTTGACGCGGGGGTAGGCGGGTCAGAGCGAAGCCCTCGGTCTGGGCGGCGGGGACGTAAAGCGCCAGCGTCTCGAGGTACTTCGCCAGGTTCTTCGGGCGCTGCCGGTCGTGCAGCAAAACGACGCTGCCCGGGGCGGTGGCCTCCAACGATTTCAGCGCCCGCTCGGCTCGCCAAGGCCAGACGGCGTCGTAAAAGCGCACGTCCCAGTGAATGAGCGGCAGATCTAATTCGCTCAGCGCCCAAGCGAGCGGTGGCGTGTGGACGCCGGCCGGCGAACGAAAGCCCACCGTCGGGTGGCCGAGGAGGTCGGCCAGAATTCGCTCGGATTCCCCGACCCACGCCAGCATGTGCCGGCGGCTGGCGAAGAACGCCCGCCATTTGTGGTCGAGCGAATGGTTGCCGACGGCGTGGCCGGCGTCGGCAATGCGCTTCAAGAGGTCGGGCCGGCGACGGGCCTCTGACGCGATGACGAAAAACGTCGCCGTCGCGCCGTGGCGGGCCAAGACGTCGAGCGTCGCGGCCGTGCCGTGCTCGTCCGGACCGTCGTCGAAAGTCAGAAAGAGATTTTTCACAGGCTTGCCGCCAAAAGTTCGATGGCCGACGAGGCGCCGCGCGGTTTCTGAAGTTTCAGAGCGGTCGGGCGCGCCGCCAACCAGGCGAGCGCCACCTGTTCGACGGCGTGAGCGCCGTAAAAATCGGCTTCTGGCCGCGCCCTTTCGTCGACGGGGCGGCGCGAGCAACGCACGGCGCCGAGGCGGAGGTTGGCCGCCGACGCATGGCGCGCCGCGAAGGCGGCGCTAGCCAGGATCACGGCGCCGGCTCCGGAAGCCGGAGGGCGCGGGTCGTCGCGGAGCGCCATCACGCCGCTAACCATGGCGTCGTCGATGGCCTCGACGCCGACGCAAATGCAAGCTTCGCAATCGCCGCCGGTGACCAGGTCGGTCGCCAAGGTCAGCGCGTCTTCGCCCGCGAAATCGTGGGTCGAGGTCGTTAGGCCTGGCCCCATCAAACCGAAATGCATCGACAGGAAGCCGAGCGTGGCGTTATGGAGCGCGCTTTGAAAGAGAAACGGCCGCGCGATGCCGCGGTTGGCGAGCGTGCAGAGAAATTCCTTGGTGATCTCGAGTTCGCCGTGGTCGACGCCGACCACCAAACCGAAAGTGGGCGCCGCGGCGCGAGCGCCGGGCGAAAGATGCGCCAGCGCTTCTTCCACCGCTTGCACCGCCAAGAGCATCGGCAAACTGGCTTTGCGGAACTC
>JAYWBY010000689.1:0-8530 GCA_043781115.1 Pseudomonadota bacterium | reverse complement strand
AAGCGCGGCAAATCGTGAAAGAGCAGATCGGCGCGCTTGTATTCCGCGGCGCGGCGCGCGAAGCCGATGGTGAAGACTTCGGGCTTCAGAACGACGCCCGTGCGCGTTTCGATTTCGCGCAACAGCGCCTTCTTCGCTTCGCCGTGCGCCAGGCGCACTTCCGCGAGCGGAATTTCGACGCCGTAGCGCAAGTGGTTGTTGTCTTCGCGCCAGCCTGCGAGATGCTTGTCGAAGAGATCGCGCATCGCATCCGCGGTCCACGAAACGGCGTGCACGCCGTTGGTGATCGGTTCGATCGCGACACCGGGGAACATCCGCCGCGACACTTCGGCGTGGCGTTTCGCGACGCCGTTGACGTAGCGCGACAAGTGAATCGCTAGTTCGCTCATGTTGAGGCGGCCGTTCGGACAGGCGCCCAACTTCTCCGCGACGGCCGTCAAACGAGCCCCGAGAACTTCGTTGGCGAGCGCCGTCGGGAAGGTGTCGTGGCCCGCGGGCACCGGCGTATGGGTCGTGAAGACGCAACGGCTTTTCACCGCGGCCAAATGTTCAGGGCGCACGGCCCCGCCGCGGCTTTCGCCGTCGAGCAGCGCCAGCGTCAATAGCGCCGCATGGCCTTCGTTCATGTGGTAAACGCCCGGGGTCACGCCCAGCGCCTTCAGCAGCGCGACGCCGCCGATTCCAAGCAGTGTTTCTTGCCGGAGGCGGTAGCGTTCGTCGCCGCCATACAAATGGTCGGTGATCTTTTGGTCGTCGGCCGTGTTCTCAGCCAAAGCGGCATCAAGGAAATAGACCGGTACGGTGTGGCCTTTGACGCCTCGAATCAGATAACGCCAGGCGCGAGCCTTGACGGCGCGGCCTTCGATTTCCACCGAGATGGTCTCGGCCAAAGGCGTGAGCAGGTCTTCCGGGTTCCAACGGATCGGCGACTCCGACTGACGGCCTTGGGCATCGAGATGCTGGTGGAAGTATCCTTGACGGTACAGGAGCGTCACCGCCGCTACCGGCAGGCCGACGTCGGCCGCCGAACGCAGCGTATCTCCGGCCAGCACGCCAAGACCGCCGCTATAGGTCGGCAGCGCCGCGTCGAGCGCGATTTCCATGGAAAAGTAGGCGACCGAACGGTCGACGGGTAACGAAGGAGATGTCATGACGGGGCGTCCTCGGGGCGTTTTAAATCCACTGAAGCCCAAGGTTCTAACGAAAAACTAGCGACAAGACACCCGGTTTTTGCTTAAGGTCTGGGAATGAGCACGGAAATCTCATGGTCCGAGCGCCGCCAAGAGGTCGCTCTCAAAGCCGGCGTCACCAATCTGAACGTTGGCACCTGCTCGCCGGTGGTGAAACCGGTTTTGGCGGAACTTCTGCGTTTGACCGCCATGCAGTCCGAGGACCCCGAAGAATTCATCTTCCGGTACGCCCCGACCGCCCTGGAAGAACACCGGCGCGTGCTCGCCGATTACATCGGCGCCCCGGCCAAGGACACGTTGCTAATCGTCAACTCGAGCTACGGCATAAACACCGTGCTCGCCTCGTTGAAGCTCGCCGCCGGCGATGAAATTCTCCTGTCCGATCAGGAATACCACCACTACTTGCCGCTGCTCGACAAGGTTGCGTCGGCCACGGGAGCAAGGCTAAAAGCCGTGCCCTTGCCGCTCGCCGACACGGACGCGACGCCCGAATCCATCGTCCGCCGCTTCGAACTCGCCATGACGCCGCGCACTCGCCTCGTCTTCTTCAGCCACGTCACCAGCGCCTGCGGCATGGTGTTGCCGGCCCGTGAACTCTGTCAACTGGCGCGACGGCACGGCGCCATGAGCCTCGTTGACGGGGCGCATGCCGTCGGTCTGGTACCACTCTCGATCGCTGACTTGAAGCCGGATTTCTATACCGCCAACATTCATAAATGGTTGATGGGCGCCGCCGGTTCGGCCTTTCTCTACGTCGCCCCGGAGCGCCGCGACGCCATCGCCCCGCTTGTCACCTCGGCGCGCTACAAATTCGATTGGGGCCTCGCCGATGAAGCGACTTGGCCCGGCGGACCGACGCATTGGATCGCCAGCCACGAGTACCAAGGAACGCGAAGCTACGCGCCGCTCCTGACGATCGGCACGGCGGTGCAGTACCAAAAAGTGCTCGGCCTCGCGGCCATTCACGAACGGACGCTGCCGCTCCGCGAACGGTGCCGAGAAATCTTCGCGGCCTTGGGCTGGCGCGAGGCCAGCCCGTCGCACCCCGAGCTGAAGACTTGCATGATGTCCTACCACTGGCCAGAGGCCGGGGCCGCCCCGAACATGACGCGGGCGGGCTACCGCCTGCGCCACGACCACCAATTCGAAATCGGGCTGCCGTCCCTCAATGATGGCAGGCCGCTCGTCCGCTTTTCCTGCGCCTGGTTCGTCAACGAAGCGGAACTCGTGGCCTTCGCCCGACTCGCTGGGCGAATGGATTGGCATGCGCTCGGCGCCTGACGCCAACGAGGTCGTGGCGCTGTTCGCCGAACTCTTCGCGGAGCCGGAAAACACGCGCCTCGTCCGCGGCAAGAGCGAACCGGTGTACTTGCCCGCGGGCCACGACGCGCCGTATGCCCAAGTCGTCTTCGCCCACGGCTTTTTCGCCAGCGCCCTCCACGAAGTGGCGCACTGGTGCGTGGCGGGCAAGGAGCGCCGGCAACTTCCCGACTTCGGCTATTGGTACAAGCCGGACGGACGATCCGCGAGCGAGCAACGCCTCTTCGAGGAAGTTGAAGTCAAACCTCAAGCTCTCGAGTGGATCTTCTCGACCGCCTCGGGCACGAAGTTTAACTACTCGGCCGACAATCTCGCGCCCGGGGCGACGGCCGACGCCGCCGCTTGGCAAGCGTTCCAGGACAACGTCGCGGCGTTGGCCAAAAGGTACGTCGTCGACGGCACCATTCCCCCCCGGGCGCGGCGCTTCGCGACAGCCTTGGCGTCGTATTACAAGACGGGCGACGCTTGGCTCAGGCCCGAGAGTTACTGTAAGTGAGCCGAGCGTAACAGTCGTGGGCGTGGATCGACTCGCGGTTGATCGCTTCCACCGTGAAGCCGACGAGCCCCGCGACGTCCACCAACTTGTCGGCGGCGTTGCGGACGATGTCCTCGACGAACACGGGGTTGTCGTAAGCCGCTTCCGTGACGAACTTCTCGTCTTCCCGCTTTAGCAGCGGGTAAACGGGCGAACTGGCGCTCGCTTCCAGAAGCGCCAGGATCTTGCCTATCGCCGGAACCGGCGCTTCGGGAATGAGGCGCAGGCGCACGGAGATGTCGGAGCGCTGATTGTGCGCGCCGCGAGCAGATATCGCTTTCGAACAAGGACAGAGCGCCTTGGCGGCGACTTTGACGTTCAGGATCTTTTCGGAGACGGCGCCGAAGCGGGATTCGAAGCCGACTTCGCATTCGAGGCGTGCGGCGAGGCCCGTGACGGGCGCCTTCACCAATCGAAACCACGTAAACGAGGCGGAGAGTTCGGCACTGGCGGCCCCGAGCTCGCCTGAAAGCGTTTCCGTGAGGCTATAGAGGCCGTCCAAGTCGAGTGGCGTCTCGGCGCGCGCTTCGAGAGCGGCGACGAAACGCGACATGTGCGTGCCCCGGCTCTGCTCGGGCAAGCCGACGCCCATCTTCCAATTCGCGACCGTCGCTTGCACTTCACCGGTTTGCGCGTCGAGGGCCTTCAGCGGATACCGCAAACCGGTGACGCCAACCGACTCGATGGCAAATCGATGTTTGGCTTCGGTGGAGTGGATGTCGATCATGGCCCTGAATACCCCCCGGGTCTCTATAATTAGGATAGGAACCGAAGTCAATCGACGCGCCTCCGGCCGCGGCCTAGGTCGCAGCTCTTAAGCGGCCTAAACCACTAGACTAAAGGCGAACGGCGAAGGTATGCTCCTGGCAGATTTTCACCCTTCCTCTAAAGAGTCCTCATGCGCGCTGATTTGACCATTTCACTGTTCATTTTGGCCCTTGCCGCGACGCCCGTTTGGGCGAAGACCGTCAAAGGGCCCGGCCTTTCGACCGAGCAAGCGCGTCCAGGCGACATCCTGCCGGACGACGACTCCCATCCCGACGCCAAAGTCGCGCGTCAGCGTTCCGAAGCCAACCTGCTCGTGCCGATCCCGGCGGCGGTCCTCGGCGGAATGTTGGTGCTGAAGGACGACTTTTTTGCAGAGCACCGCACGTATTCTGGCGAGGCCACGGGTGATGAGCCGGACGACGTCAAGAACCCCAACGTCGCCGGCCTTGGGGTCGTCTACCTTCCCCACCCCAAAGAAGGTGCGCCGCGCTTCTTCGCCATCGCGGCGCGCTACGGCGAGTTGTCGGTCTTTCAAGACAAAGCGCGACCCATGACCGAGTACATCCTCGGCGCCGACATTTCCGACACCGACATGCCGTTCCCGGTGAAGTTCAACCCGACCGACCAGGCCGAGACGCGCGTCTTGGTTCGTCTCCGCCATTTTCCGGGCTTCAACCGGTGGCTGCTCTTGGTTGGGCACCAGATCGATTTCGCCTCAGGTTTTGGGCTAGATGTGACCATCCCCAGCCAAGTACTCGCCAGCTACGAATTTGGGGGCGGATCTTGGAAGGTATACGGCGGCGTCCGCTGGACGGGCCGCGAGTACCCGTTCAACACCGGCGGGACCAGCGGCTGGGTCGACGGCTTCGTGATGACGCGCCTGATCGGCATGCGCCGGGAGATCCTCGGGCCTCTCTTCGTGGCGCTGGAGGGCGGCGTGCAGAAGGAGTCTGTGCGTTACGTCGACGAGCACGGCCAGGAACTGGAAGTTCACGACACGACGTACGCGCCTTGGGCGCGGCTGGCGCTAGAGACTTGGGTGAAGAATCCTTAGGCCGGTCCGTAATTCAGAGATTCCTTTTTCTTTGAATAGCGGAATTTTTCAATGTTGATGTCGCCTTAAGCGAGGTAATTCGGGACACCTGACGTAATCGAATTAGGCCCAATTCGATTACGTCGGGTGTCCCGAATTTCCCAGGGCGACAGGGACCGTACGGGCATCTCCGGCCGAAATTCACATCACGGCTTTGGGATCCATCGCCTTCTGCAGCGCTTCGCCGATGAAGTTCAGCAGCATGATCATCGTGACGATGACGAAGAACACCGAAATGATGATCCACCAGCTCCCGAGGTGGGCCTTCCCTTGACCAAGCAACTCGCCGAGGCTGGGAGTCGGCGGCGGCACGCCGAGCGACAGGAAGTCGAGAGCGGTCAGCCCCATGATGCCCGAGGACACCCGGAAAGGGAAAAAGGTGATCACGGGCGTCAGGGTGTTCGGCAAAATGTGCTTGATAATCACCCGCCGCCGCGTCGCGCCCATGGCGACGGCGGCCTGCACGAACTCGTAATTGCGGGCTCGGAGGAATTCGGCGCGCACGTAGGCTTCCAGCGACAGCCAACCGAACAAGGACAGCAGCACGAAGATCAGCCCAATCGACGCGTCGAAGAGGGAGCTCAAAATGATCAACAAATAGAGTTCATTCTGTGACGACCAGATCTCGATAACCCTCTGGGTCATGAGGTCAAACAGGCCGCCGAGATAGCCTTGGATGGCGCCAACGATGATGCCGATGACGGACCCACTGATAGCCAAGGCCAGTCCAAAGAGGATCGACAAGCGGAAGCCGTAAACCAGGCGAGCCAGGACATCGCGTGCGCGGTCGTCGGTGCCGAGCCAATGATCCTTGTCGGGTGGCGACGGCGCCGGATGATCAAGCCCCGTGTCGACGTACTCGTAGTCGAAGCGGATCATCGGATAGATGGCCCAGTTGCCGTTGGCGTTCATCGCCTCTTTGATCGACTTGTCGTGATAGTCGGTTTCGGTCTCGAACACGCCGCCAAAGGTCGTCTCGGGATAGCTCTTCAGCACCGGTACGTAGTATTCGCCGTTGTACTTGGCGAGGATCGGCCGATTGTTGCAGAGGGCCTCGGCGAACAGCGACACGACGACCATGATGGTCAGGAGAATGGCGCTGTAGTAGCCGATGCGCTCTCGCCGAAAGACCCGCCAGCGGCGCTGGGCCAAGGGGCTAAAAAAAGAGGATTTGGCCGACGCGGTCATCGCCCTAGCCCGCCATTTCGTCGAAGTTGATGCGGGGGTCGACGATGACGTACATGATGTCGCTCATCAGGTTGCCGATGACGAAGAGGAGCGAGAAGAAGAACTGGCTCGCCATCACTACCGGGTAGTCCCGGGCCATGACCGACTGGAAGGACAGGAGCCCCAGGCCGTCGAGCGAGAAGAGCGTCTCGATCAGGAGGCTGCCGCCGAAGAACATGGTCAGGAAGCTCCCGGCGAAGCCGGTGACCAGCGGGATCATGGAGTTCCGGAAAACGTGCTTCCAGAGGACCCAAGTCTCCTTCACGCCCTTGGCCCGGGCCGTCAGAACGTACTGCTGCTTCATGTTGTCGAGCACAGTGTTCTTCGTCAGCGCCGTCATGACGGCAAAGCTGCCGATGTTGAGGCAGATGAGCGGCAAGATCAGGTGATGGGTGTAGTCCATGAACTTGCCGAAACCCGAAAGGGTCTCGAAGTTGTCGGAGGTCAACCCTCGGATCGGGAAGATGTCGAAGTAGTTGCCACCCCCAAAGAGCATGATCAGCAACACCCCCAAAACAAAGCTCGGGACGCTATAGCCGATGAGCACGATGCTGCTGGTCAGGAAGTCGAACGCCGACCCCTCGCGGACGGCCTTGGCGATGCCGAGCGGGATACATAACAAGTAAGTCAGAAAGAAGGAGGCGACCCCAAGCGAGATCGACACCGGCAACTTCTCCGCCACCAACTCGACGACGGGCTTGTGGTGGAAGTAGGAGTCGCCGAACTGGAAGGTGAAGAGGCGGTACGTCCACTTCACGAGCCGCGTGTACCACGGCTCGTCGAAGCCATAGAGCTTTTGCAGCGACTGGATTTGTTCCTCGTCCAAGCCCTTGCGCATCGTCCGGCTGAGGGACTCGGTCGCCACCTCGCCGCCGGCCGCGCCGCCGTGGCGCTGCCGCGCGATGTACTGCTCGACCGGGCCGCCCGGGACGAGTTGAATCACCGCGAAGTTGATCAGGACGACCCCGAGCAGCGTCGGCAAGAACAGCAAGATCCGCTTCAGGATGTAGGTCTGCATCGATCCTCGCGCCTGGTAGCTCTATTCAGAGGAGCGGCGCGTTCTTCTGCCGGGCGTCATCCAGCTTTTTGGCTCTGTCCGCATCATACCACATATATTCAACGACTTGCCGGGCTTGATAGAAGGCCGGGAGGGTCGCAGGCCGACCGAGTTTGTCCCAGTAGGCCAGGCGGTGGTTCGGGCTGTGCCAGTTATGGACCAAGAGATGAGTGTGGTAGAGCGCCCGGTCGAGGCAACGGGTCATCAGCTCCAAGTCCTCGCGCGATTTGGCGTAGATGACCTTATCTACGAGCGCGTCGATGGCTTTGTTCTTCAGGCCGACGTAGTTCCGCGAATAATTCTGGTCGGCGGCGCCCGACGTCCAGAATTCGCGCTGCTCGTTGCCCGGCGACTGCGACTCGCCGATGGTCTGCACGGTCATGTCGAAGTCGCGGTTCTCGAGGCGCTTGACGTAGACGCTCTGCTCCTTCTCCTCGATCGTGACGTTGACGCCGATCTTTTTCAGATTCTGGAGGTACGGTTCGATGATGCGCTGAAATCCTGGGCCGTCGATCAAGAACTTGAACTCGAGCTTGCCGGCCGGGCCGGTGGCGACGCCGTTTTGGAATTGGTATCCGGCGTCCTTCAGCAGCCCCATCGCTTCGCGGAGACGGTCCTTGATGTCCTTGCCTTTGCCGAGATAGCCCATTTCCTTGGTGAAGACCTCGGGCGGCAAATCAGCCTTCAAAGGCTCCAAGACGGCGAGTTCGTCCTTGGTCGGCATGCCGGTCGCCTTGAGCGGCGAGTTCTCGAAGAAGCTGTGGTTCTCCGCGTATTGGCCATAGAACAGATTCTTGTTCGACCAGTCGAAGTCGAAGGCCAACGCCATCGCCATGCGCACGCGCGGGTCTTGGAACATTTTTTGGCGCAAATTGAAGACGAAGCCTTGGGTGCCTTGATCGTTCTGGTTGCTCCAGAGTTCCTTCTTGATCCATTTCAAAGTCTCGAACTTGTCGCCGATCATGTCGAGCGCCCAAACTTTCGAGCTGTTGACGGCGTAGAGGTCGAAATCGCCCTTCTTGAATCCTTCGGTGAGCGCCGTCGGGTCTTTGTAATATTTGACCGCGACCTCGTCGAAGTTGTAGCGCCCCTTGAAGGCGCCTAGGTCCTTGCCCCAAAACTTCGGGTTGCGCTTCAAAATGACGAGCTGGGGAGCTTTGAATTCCTTGACGACGTAAGGACCAGAGCCCAAGGCCTTACCGGAGAAATCCTTGGCGAAGTCGCCCGTGCCATAGAAATGCTTCGGCAGCACCGGAAGCTGCGTGGCGATCAGCGGCAGCTCGGGATTTTCCTTGGAAAAGATCATTTTTACCGTCGATTTATCGACCGCCTTCACTTCC
>JAYWBY010000688.1:0-3066 GCA_043781115.1 Pseudomonadota bacterium | reverse complement strand
GCCAGGAAGAGGCGCTTTTTCAGATCCCGGACGAGGCCCGGGTCACCGCATAAGTAAGCCCGCCGCGTACTGGGATCTGTCAGTTGAGATGAAACGAGGTGCTTCAGGTCGCCGACAAAGACTTCTGGCGAAGTCGGCCCGTGGAGAACCGAGCGCACGTACCGAACGTTCGGCGCCCGAGCGGCAAGCCCGGAGAAGTCCTCAACCAGGTAGAGCTGTTCCTCAGAAATTCCACCCTGATATATTGTGATCGGCCCGATATGGCCGCACCTAAGTGCGTCGTCGACGATCGCGAAAAGCGGTGCCATACCGGTCCCTGAGCCGATGAGGCTCAAAGGTTCTCCCGGGTTTCCGGGCTGATAAGTACAGTCGCCTTTTGGCCCCTCAACCCAGAGCCTGTCCCCCGGTCTAGCTTCGACATTGAGCCAGGTGCTCATGCGTCCCCCGGGGATTCGGCGCACGTGAATATCAAAACCGCTCGCATCGTCGGCGCGCGATGCGATCGAATAGCTTCGAGCGAGCCCGTCGTCCCGGCGCAAAGTGACGAATTGTCCCGCCGAGAACGAAAAATTTGCCGGACGCTGGAGTCGCACGAGTGCAATGTCCGGGCCTATGGCACGAACCTCTTCAATCGCGGTGGCGCCGCGAAATGGTGCCGAGTCTGCGGACTCGCATACTAGGGAGTCTTGAGGTCGTCCGACACAGGCAAGGAAGTGTCCGCTCTGCTTCAGCGAGTCTTTCAGGCCATCTTGCGACCCGGGCGGCACGACGCCTTTGACGACGCGAACGATGCACGACTGGCAGACGCCAGCCCGACACGAAGAGGAGATCGAAACGTCGGATCGCTCGAGGGCCTCTAGGACAGTTTCGCCAGAAGCAACTTCGACCCTTCGCCCCTCATAGCGCAACTCGATACCCACGACTAACCTCGCAGCGGACGGTTGAGGACGTCGTCCCGGACGCTGTTCGCGATCGCCGCAACCTCGGCAACGTCATCGGCACCGGCGCCATGCTCGGATAGCGCCGCGCCGAGGAGCTCTATAACCGCGTCGACATGACCATCGTTCAAGCCGCGCGCTACAAGGTGGGCGTGCCCCTCGCGCATGGCCTTTCCCGTGTAGACGACTGGGCCGCCTAGAACCATCGTGAGGAAGGCCGTCTGTTTGGCGATCTGACGGTCCATGTCGACATCGTCGAAGAACTCGCTGACCCGAGCGTCCGTGAGAACCTTTCGATAAAAGGTCTCGGTGACTGCATCGACGGCGGATTGGCCGCCCAAACGTAGATACAAAGAAGCCAAGGCGATTACCCTCCGAAATCAGTTGCCTTTAACATGTATCTAAAATACAACTTTAACGATTCCAGTCAAGCTGGATGGAGCCAGACATGCAGCTTTCTCTCTCTGCCGACTACTCGTGTCGAACATTGATGTATCTCGCGCTGCGACCACCTGACGTGCGCTCGTCGGTGGACGACATCGCGAAAGCTTACGGCATCTCCGCTCACCATCTCGTCAAGGTCGTCCACAGGCTTGGGCAACTTGGCTACATCGAGACAACACGCGGACGTGGCGGAGGCGTTCGGCTCGCGCATGAGCCGAGCTGCATCGTCATCGGTGATGTCATCCGAAAAACGGAGCCGACGCTGGCACTCGTCGAGTGCTTCAAAGCGGAGGGGAATACGTGTCCGATCACAGCGGCCTGTGGCTTGAAGCTGTGGCTCGGAAAAGCGGTGGACGCGTTCTTCGCGGTCCTGGACGACGTCACGCTTGCCGACGTGATAGCGAAGCGTTCGCCACTCGCCACGGCGCTTGGCCTTTCCGGTAGTGCGTTTATTGATCGGCCAGACAGTAGCCAGAACCGCGGGGGGAAGCAGCGGAAGTCGTCGCCGGCCTGATTGCTACATTTTCTCGCGGGGCCGAGCTGATGGGTGCCCCTTGCTCAGATCGACTCGCCGCGTCGGCCCTACGGTCCAACGAAGGCAATATGTTAGAGAAACATTTGAACTCGAAGAGGTTTATCGTGCGCTTGCTCCAATCATCACTCCTGCTTGTTACGACCACGGCCATTGCCAGCACGGCTCACGCCAAAACGTGCTCATTGGAGATCGAAGGGAACGACGCAATGCAATTTAACAAGAAGGAACTCACAATCGGCAAAGACTGCACTGAAGTCACATTGACTCTCAAGCACACCGGCAAATTGCCTAAATCAGCGATGGGGCATGATTGGGTTTTGACCTCTAACGCCGACATGCAGGCGGTCGTGGCAGCTGGAATGCAGGCGGGTGCGACCAACGACTATCAGCCAAAGGACGACAAACGGATCGTCGCCGCAACGAAAATGCTTGGCGGCGGCGAGTCGGCGTCCACAACGTTTAAGACGACTGCTCTAAAGGCGGGTACCTCTTATAAGTTTTTTTGCACGTTTCCTGGCCACTCGGCGTTAATGACCGGGGAATTGATTGGTCCGTCCTAATGGTCAGGGCGCGCCTTATGCACGTGGATAGGGCGTCGAAAAAGACGAACGGTTGATGTCCATGCAGTCTAAGCTGGGGCATAAAATTGGTTGAAGAAAACAGGAAGCGCTATGATTTAGAAATCGCGTTGCCCTACCGCCTCGACCTCACCACAAATGTTATTCAGTCGGTTATCGACGAACATCGAGAGTTCAGCCATCCGCTTCTTCATGGAGGTCACCCATGAGAAAGAGAGATGCTGATCACACGCTGTTCACCATCGGTCACTCGACACGTTCGGTGAAAGATTTTCTTAGTACCCTCCACGCCTTTTCTGTGACGCGCGTCGTCGATATCCGCAGTTTCCCGCGTTCGCGAACAAATCCCCAGTTCAATATTGAGGCGATTGCGAAAACGCTCAGCGAAGCGGCCATCGGATACGTTCATCTTCCTGAGCTAGGAGGGCGGCGCGCCAAGAGCACGCTCATCGAGGACGAGGTCGATGCGGGCTGGGAGCGCCGTCCGTTCCACAGTAAGCGTAAAACGCCCCACCTAGATGCCGAGTCCCGCCCTGTGGTCTCCTAGAAACAGCATTCAAGAATCCCCCGC
>JAYWBY010000687.1:0-8590 GCA_043781115.1 Pseudomonadota bacterium | reverse complement strand
AGCAATTGGCAGGTGGGTATCAGCCGCGGGTTCAACTCGACTCGCCACTGGCCGATCCCGAATCAAAACGTGTCGGTTTCGCCGAGTTGCAATTAAGGCGTCGTTTGGACACCTTGGCGCCGCGCCGTCGAGTCCTTTGGTAAAACATTTTTTGCGGTGGCAGGGCACCAATTCGGACATCGACGACCAAAAGAATTTGGTGAGTGTCCCGAAGTGGAACTAACGGACGCAAACTACTTCTAGCGAGCCGGTGGTTCCTTTGTTGGCGGCCACCGCGAGTTGCATACTCAATTTCATGGTCCAAGCGAAGGTCACATCGTTGGTAGTCGTTGTGGAGGTCCAGAAATAGTTAATTAGGTCGCCCGGCGGGATCCAGTTCGCCGATGCCGCGCCCGCAATTCCATGTCCGGAGGCATCCTGCAGTTCTTTCTGCGTCGGTAAGCGCCAGCCGGACAAGCCGTCGTGGGTGAGCCCTGCGCATGTATTTATGGCCTGAGGCCAACCCAAGCCAAATTGAACCGGTTTCGTCCATTCGAGTCCTGAAATCTTGTCCTTGAAACGGCAGTTGGTGGCGTTGCAGCCGGCAGTCGTGACGTCCTTCCAGACATTGTCATCGTCGACAACGCTTTCGACTCCTCCGCAGTAATTATTTGAAACCGACCAAGCAGCTGGAAACCCTGATGAGGGCGGCTGGCCTTGGATGTCATCGATCGTGTCCCAAATGTCGAAAGTCGTGCCGGTTGTTACTCCGGTCGTTGGAATGCCGGCGACTGGTCCATCGTAGTTGTAATTAGCGCTTCTGATCGAGTTGCGGCAGTTCACTTTGAGCTTGCCAGTCACGCCACTGACGGTAGTGCCTGCCCGTAAGTCCCAGGCGCTTGGTGCTGCTCCTGTGTAGGTACCGGTTATACTGAGGTTCTCGAACCCCACCGTGTCCTTGATTTTGCCCGCCACGATATCGGCATCGCCGCTTCCAGTCCGCCGTATGCCCGTCGAGTCCCAAAACTCAAACGAGCCGGCGGTGGTAAGTTGCGAGATGAAGTTTGTAAAATCGGTCGTCACACCGTCCGATTGCGTGGTTGTTGAGCTGCCGTTGTCGGAATAGCGGGGCAGAGGTGACGCCGCCGACGGGAAGTTGCCGGTCGTCCCAGCGATCGAAACGCCGCGTTTGACGTTGCCAGCCGCCAAGTTCGTAAGATCGGCCGATTTGTAGGTCGAAGTGCTCACGCATCCCGTCGTCCCGTTGGTCGTGCAGTCCGCGAGAGTCGGAATGACGCTGGAGCCGCCGCGACCGAGGAGGGACAGGTACGCAATGGGCACAAGTTTGGCGAGCGGCCTCGTCATTTGCCCAGCTCCTTCGTGAAGGGGAACACCTGGACATTGACCTGGTATACTTGCTTGCTTCCCTTCGTATGCTCCCCGAGCTTGGCGATCTTTTGGAGCAGGTCGGAGACGAGGCTCTTGACCACGTCGACCATTTCGTCGGGAATGCAGGTGGTGAGGGCTGTGATGTCTCTATGGGTTTCGTCGACGCGCGTGATCGATTCGCCCGCCAGCTGCAGCATCTTTTGGTGGTACGCGACGAGGATGTGGCTGTCGACCTCGCGCGCCGTGCTGAGGTGTCGGCTGGTGCGCTCGTAGGCTTTGGTTTTCGGGTTCAATTTGATGAAACCGCGGTCTATCAGGAACTCGAGGCTGCGCTTGATTCGGACCATCTTTAGCGGAAAATGCAAATGCTGCCGAATCCACTCCGGGTCGGGCACGAAGTTTCCGAGGTTCGCCATTTCGCTGATGATCGAGTTAGCCCACTCGCCAAAGAAGGCGAGCTGCTCGTCGTCAAGCGTCGACGTCGCCGCGCCGGCGCGTAGAGCGAGGAGGGTGGCGAAGAGCTGGTCCCGATCCGCCGTTTCCGATTCGTCGTTGAAGCGCACTAGCGTCAGGAAATACTCGCGCAGATTTTGAGCCATGCCGAGCGTCGTCGCAACCTGGTCGGCATGGGCCGCCGAAAGCCGGCGGCTGCCGGTGATGATGAAGCGGACGAAGTTGCTGCTGCCTATGCCTAGGTCGCGGGCGAACTGTTCATAGGAATAGACTTCCGCGGTGTCTTTGCGTCGTTCATAGACGTGGCGCAGGAAGTCCCGGTAGTCGAGATAGTCGACGAGGCTCAGCCCTTCAGCCGCTTTCCTTAATTGACCTTTTGCTGTGAGAGGACGTGACATGATTACTCATCGTATGAAATCTGGTTGAACTTCAAAATTATAAAAATAACTCTTTGATAAAAGGAGAATATGATCAGTTAACTTGATTATCCTAAAATATATGGACTTTTACAATCGCCGCCGAGCGGCTTTTTAGTGATATTGCCAAAAATAAGTTCTTCGAATTTGAGTTTGACATTAATAAATTATGTAACATACTGATATTATATATAATAATCGACTTTGTAAAAGGTCTAAAGAAAGTGCCGAAAAGGAACTAATAGGTAAAGCGAGCACGCCTCAAAAGCAAGGAACTTTCCAATGAAGCTATTCTTAGCGGCCTTAAGTGTTTTCTCGGCCTTCGGCTGCGGCCGGTCGGATCAAGGCGTCAATAGCTCCCTCGAGTCCGCCGAGGCGCGTCCCTCAACGGCGAAAGTGACGGCAACCTTGACGTTCCATACGTCACGGACGGTTTCTCTCATAGTGAAACAACCTTTCTCTGGTGATCTTTCTGCCGACGTCAACGCCTTGTTGGCCGAAGCCGCCGCCAAGATCGGTGCCAACCCTACCGTTCGCGACATTGAATATGCTGGTCCGACTCCTGGCTTCACCTCGAGCCTCACTGGCAATCCCGATCTCGAGTCGTGCAGCATCAACGACTTATTCACCAATGCCTTGCCCCAGCAGCTCTCTGTTCTGCACCTAGGATCGGATCTCGACGAAGCCTGCGCCGGAACTTCCGCGAAAGACGTGAAGCTGACCATCAAATACCTCGTTGCCAATGAGCCAGTGTCGGCGGTCAGAGCCGCCTCGAGTGACGTGACCGACGACGTCAACAAGCTCTTAAACCTCGTCAATTTGCCCGTGGCGTCCCAAGTCGACAAGGCCGAGTACCAAGGCCCGAACGCCGTCGACCTCTCGTATTCGAGCGCCGACGAGACCTTCCGCTCGTGCGACATCAATACGATCTTTGCTCACGGCCTCGCCAAGCCCGGAGGAGACGTTCCGCGTGTCGTCAAACGCCTCGCCTTTTCTGGCGTCCCGGGCAAGATCTGCAGGCAAGAGCTGGTCAACCCGATCATGGCCAAGCTGATCATTGCCTCTTCGACCTTGAAGTCGCTGACCGTCTCGCAAGACTTCTCTGGCAACGTCGTCACTGACGTCAACGCTCTGCTCGCCAACGCCGGCAAACAAATCGGCAGCCCGACCGTCAAAGCGGTTCACTACTTTGGACCGGTTTGCGCGCTCGCGGGCATCTTTAAGAAAGCTCTGCCGAAGAGTCTCGAAGGTCTGCGTTTGAAGTTCGACGGCAACCAACTCTGCGCCAATGCTGCCGCGCACCCGACGAAACGGATCAAGCTCCGGATCGTTTACTTCTCCCCGAGCGAAGACGTCGCGGTCAGCCGCCCGGCTTCCGGAGAAGTGTTCTCCGACGTCAATAGCCTCCTGGACTCCATCCGCATCCCCGCCGCCGCCCGCATCGACCGCGTCATTTACAACGGTCCCCACGCCGTCGAAGCGATCTCGGCCAGCTCGGACGCCGCCTTCCAAACGTGCGACGTCAACGCCGCCTTCACCCACAGTCTCGCGCTCCCGAAGGAAGACACTCGGCGCGCCGTCAAGAGACTGACCTTCTTCGCGATCGACGGCAAAGGCTGCTAATCGTCAAAAAAAAGGGCCTCCTTCGCCGCGCCGAGCGCAGCAAAGGAGGCCAATTCGTTTGGCTTATTCGAGGGCCTTCTTCATCCAGGCATCGCCATGGTTCATCATTTGATTCTTGTTCGAGATGTCGATGTAGGTGGTGAAGTTTGCGCCCTTGTTGTCAGTTTTCGCGGCGCCTTTGTGGGACTTGATCGCCACGGATTTGATCTTGGCGCAGAACTTCTTCTTGTAGGCAGCGCCTTTGGCGCAGTAGTTGGCCGAGTAGTCGGCGATGGTGCCGATTTGGTTTTCGGCGTTGCTGAGGAGGTCGCTGTTGGTCATGTCCCAGCTCTTGTCGAGGCTGTATTTGATCGTGCAGCCGCAAGCGGTTTTGGTTTTTTCGTTGGCTTCCGTCATTTTCTTGTTCACGTCTTCTTCCGTGGAAGAGAAGGCGGAGGTAGACAGAAAGGCGACGGCTAGGAAACAACTCAAGGAACTGGTGATGCGTGCGATCTTCATTGATGCTCCAAATAGGTAAATGGAGCCGCAATGCTATCACGAGTCGAGGGCGGACGAAACATTGTCTACTTTAGTGGCAGCCTCTAGGGCTCAATGCCCAAATCCCTGCGCTTTGCAGGCATCCGCGAACTTGAGTTCGCAACCTTTCTTGAAATACTGCGTGGCATCTTCAGAGTTCGCGGCGCGACCTTTGCCGTCTCGTGCGGCCACCCCTAAGTAAAAGCAGGATTCTCCGTCCTCGATGCCGCAGCCTTTGGTCAGTAGCGGCAAGGCGTCGGCGGCATTGGTTGCCGTCCCGCGCCCGAGGAACATCTGGATGCCGAGGTTGGCGCAGGCGCCGGTGTCGTTTTTCTTGCAGCCACGCTCGAAGTATTCCGTGGCGCGCCCTTGGTTGGTCGCCACGCCGATCATGCCGTCGCGCAACAACACGCCGGCATTGTAGCAACCGTCGAAAGACTCATTGGAGCAAGTTGATTCGAGAAGGGCCAGCGCTTTGACTCCGTCCGCTGGTCCACCGAGCCCGCGTTGCAGAAGGTCGGCCAACATGTTGCAACCCTCGGGCAGTCCGGTGTCGCAAGACTCCGTGGCGACTCTCCGCGCGGCGACCGGATCGGGCGCCACGCCGACGCCTTCGCGCAAAATATAGGCATAGTCGACGCAATCCTTCGGCGAGCCTCGCTGGCAGGCTTCGCGGATGAGCGGAGCGGCGTCGGTGGGATTCTTGGCGACGCCGCGCCCGATCAATAGGCGGTTGCCGGCGTCCCAGCATGACTCCGCATCAACGGCATTGCAGGCGCTCGTCAATTCGTCTTGTTGCTGCGTCGAGATCGGCATCGTCGCGCCGACTTTCTTCAGCGCACCGCAGCCAACCGGGTCGCCGAGCCCGCAAGCTTTCTTGAAGAAGGCGGACGCCAGTTTCGCGCGCGCCGCGACGGTGCGGCCTTTTTCGAACATGTGGTGGTACAGCTAAAATGTCAATATAAATAGGTATTTAAAGATAGTCGCCGGGTTTTTATAAAGGACAACGCGGCCAAATGGCACTGTTAAGTATAAGGGGATCCAATGAGCGACACGGCAAGACTAGTAAGGCGCGCTCGGAACGGTGAGGGCACGGCGTTCACTGAGTTGGTGCGCCGGTATCAGAATCTCGCGCAAGGCTATGCCTACGTCTTAGTCCGCGACTTTCAACAAGCGCAAGACGTCGCGCAGGAGAGGGCATGGCGGATCTCGACGTCCGCCTTTTCTGCAGTCCGCTGAAGGCCGCATTGGGGCTCTTCCCAGCCATCGACCCGCTCTATTCGACGTCGACCTCCTTGGATCCCGCTATCGTCGGTACGGAGCACGCGGAAGTTGCAAGAGACGCGCTGGAATGCCTGCGCAAGAATCAAAGGCTCATGAACGACGCAAGACTGTTTGAGCTTTTGGCTTACGGTGCCTTCAGCGAAGCAAAGCTTCGATACGGCGAATTCCGCCAAGAAAGGTTGACCCAATGTAGCCCAGAGGAGCGCAAGACATTGATTCGCGCCCAACGCCTCGAGTGGTTCCTTTCCCAACCGTTTTTCGTAGCGGAACAGTTCACCGGCAAGAAGGGCGTCGGCGTCCCGCTGGCGATGACGATCCGAGGGTGCCGCCGAATCTTGGACGGCGAGTTCGATGCGGCCGAGGCAAAGGATCTTTGCTACCGTGGGGCCATCGAGAGTTAAGGCGGGGTGGGTAGTGGCTGCGGCGTAGGGCCGGTGGCGCTTCCGCTACGGAAGTAGTCGGGTCAACGACCGGATCCCGGCGCGGGAACCCAGATGTTACCAGCGACATCGCTTCTGCATCGGCGGCCTAGAAGAAGGCGTGCGTGGCTGGCCGTGGTTGCCGCGTGGGGCCGGTGGCACTTTCGCTACGGTAGGTGTTGACTGAAATACACTTTGACAAGCTTTTCGGAGCGCGTTCGGACGTCGACGGAAAGCTGGAGAGGAGTGGCGGTGACGCGCTCAAATTACGACGTGGAGAGTCGATCACATTCAACCGCGCTCCTGCGGCGGCACGGACGACCCTGGCAATCTCCGCACCCTATGTTCCGCCCACCACCGCCTCTTCACCGTCGCGACTTTCGGCGACTTCCTTAGGAGAAGTCCCATCGCGGTGAGGTGCAGTTGAGTTTCGAAGACTTCAGAGTTGGCGAATCAGCGCCGGTCGTTTACGATACTGGCGCTTCGGATCCAAAGGCGTCTCAATCGCCAACCGTCACATTGTACCCGAACTGCACGACAACTTTCTCGGTGCCGCCCGCCGCCGTCGGGGCTTCCAGATCGCTAGTCTGCGTCTCCAAAATCGTCACGACTGCCGGTCCGGCCGCCAATCCCGGAAACCCCGCCGAAGTTTGTCCCGTCCCCGCCGCGGCCCCCGACTGAACGGGAATTACGAAATAGGGGGCCTTTACCTGGGTCCCCGCATTCACTGTCGCGGAGGTCGTCATGTCGGCGGGAGTATTGGCGACCACGATGTTGATCCCGGTGCTTCTAGACACGGTCGCGGGTGCCGAGGTGGGCGGATAAAGCGTGGCGGTGACGGAGTTCTTGTAAGTCATGTCTCCATGCGTCCAGACGAAGTTGAAGGTTCCAGGATTCGCGGTCCCCGCGGCCGAATATTCGGCCGTGCCGTCGTCGGCCAAAGGCAAAATGGCGCCGTTGAGCGTAACGGAGTCTTCGGTCGGCAAGGCTTCATTGACGGTTCCGGCACCCGCGGTGAACTTCGCGACGGCGATGTAGCTCGAGGCGCCGCTGCTCGTGGCCAAGATCGTGACCTGGTAATTTTGGGCCAAGTCGTCGGCGACCATTTGACGTCGGCTCTCTAACTTCAGATCCCTGCCGCAAGAAACCAGCACGGTGCCTCCCAAGAGGATCGCCGCGACCAGTGTAATTGTGGATTGCGTCCTCATCACCCGCCCTTCGTGTCGAAGGAGATACTCAGCGTCTGCGAGTTGTCCTGAATCCGGTCGGACCCCTTGTTGAGCGTACCGAGGATGCCGATGAGTCCACCCATGTGAACGTCGAAGCCAAAAATCTGGACGGCGAAGTCGATGCCGTAGGTCATGGCCGGCGCCGATTTCCAAAACAACTCGGCGTCGTCGGTCACGGCCTGGAGGGCGACGTCCCCGCCGGGATCGCTGGCTCCCGTCGATACTTTGGGAGTGCTGTAGGAGTATGCCGAATAATTGACCCATGGAATGACTTTGAAATGTTTGACGAGGTTCAGACTGACGTTGCACCCGGCGTCGAAATTCTGAGCGGTGTATTGATACTTCGTCATCGCGACGTCGGAAAACTCCTCGAGCAGAAGTCCCGAACTCTTTTCGATCACGTTGAGAGACTTGCCTCCGGCGATGACGGTCGGTACCGCAAATTTAGGCAGAATCCCCCAACCCGGAGTCCAAAGGACCGCGGCCCCGACGCCGCTGTAGTTGGCGATCCCCAGATGCTCGGCATAAGCTCCGCTTAACGCCCCCGTCTGGCGCAGATAATGGGCCGACCGGTTCCCGATTTCGCCGGCGAAGCCGAAGCCGAAGTGTTTGGCGGAAAAGGCGACGTAAGGAGACGCCGACGACCCGGTCAGGTCGAGTCGTTCAGTCAGGTCGTTGCGCTTAGTGCTGATGTCGGTGCCCGGCGGCGCAATCGTGACGTCGTAGTAGCGATACTCGCCGGCAAAGGTGATCGTGTTTTCCGTCGGGATGATGTGATAAACCGGCGCGGAATCAAAGAGGCTCGGACTGTCTTTCAGTTCCGAGACGTAGGTTTGCTGCAGTTTGTTGCGGCTCGCGGACGCAGCAACGTCCGCGAGGGCCCGAAGCGGGGCCATCGAACAAATAGCCAAAAATGTCAGGAACCACCTGCGCACTCGGACCTTCCCTGGATTTCCTTTTCTATTCGGGTGGACGCCGAAACCAGCTTAGGGTTGGCGAAGGAAGACTCCAGTCTTTTCAGGGCGATATCACCTAGAGTTTGGGCTTTTTCGCGATTTTTCCCTAAAGATCCAACCCGCGCTCCCGAAGAGTAGGTAGACCTCGGAACCCTCCTCGGAGCCGTCATGCGTCTTCGCGTCGCCACCATCTTTGCTTGGCCCCTCTTGGCGGCCCTGACGAACGCGTGTGGCGGGTCGAAGGAAAAGGACTCGTGCAAGACGGACGAAGGCGGCGCGGACTCAGCGAGCTGCGACAGCGCGGCCGACGGATCAACCGTGCATCC
>JAYWBY010000686.1:0-8592 GCA_043781115.1 Pseudomonadota bacterium | reverse complement strand
TCTGGTGGACACGAGAAAGTTGCGCCAGGCGGGCAAGGTCCGACTCACGCGCCATCCTTGCTGGGCTTCAAGTAAAGCCCGGCGAAAATCTCGTCGAGCGGCCGCTCGCCGACTTTGACGTCGATGATGCGGTCGCCGCCCAACTTCGAGATGATCTCGGCCGTCAACCGCGCCGCGTGGCGCACCGGCACGGCGAAGGAAATCTGCGCCGCCTCCCGCTTCGGGCTCGTCGGCGCATGAGCGTCGCCGCTGAAGGTGGCGAGCAGGGCCTCGGCCTCGGCGGCGACCGCCTCGCTCTGGCAAACCAGGGACACGACTTTCTCGCCTTGGATGCGTTCGTCGACGCCCGACAGCGCGCCGTCATAGACGATCTGGCCGTGATTGATCAGAACGACGCGGCGACAGAGTTCTTCGATGTCCTTGGTGTAGTGACTAGTCAATACCACCGTGATGCCGAGCCGGGAGTTCGCTTCCGCGAGAAAGGCGCGAATCTGCCGCGCGGCGTTGAAGTCGAGCCCGATGGTCGGCTCGTCGAGAAAAAGCAGTTCCGGCTCGTGCAGAATGGCTAAGATCAGTTCCATTTTCATGCGCTCGCCGAGCGACAGCTTTCGCACCGGCGTCAGGATCTTGTCTCCGATGCCAAATAGCGCGACGCAAGTGCTGACGCGTTGGTCGAACCGGCGCTCCTCGATCCCATAAATGGCTTGGGCCAAACGGAACGAATCCATCGCCGGCAAATCGGGGTTGAGCTGATTCCTCTGTCCCATCACCATGCCGATGCGCCGCAGATAGGACGCCGTGCGCTTGGACGTGTCGAAGGTTTGGAACGCCGTCGCCTTACCGCTAGATGGGCTGATCAGACCCGTAAGCATCTTTAGCGTCGTCGTCTTGCCGGCGCCGTTCGGGCCTAAGAGACCGACGAATTCGCCGCGGCGAATCGAGAAATTTAGCTGTTTGACCGCCGGCACCGGCACCCGCTGACGATTGACCAAGGCTTTGAATCCGCCGATCAATCCTGGCTCCTTCTTGAACGTCATGTAGGTCTTCGACAACTCACGGACGGCCAAAATCTCTTCCGAGGTCTCTTGGGGAAATGGCGAAGTGCTAGACGTCATGCGCTCTCTCTCAGCTGCTGGGTCCGCCAGTATAGCAGCGTCGCCGGCCGACCGGGCAAGTCGCTTCCAAGCTCGGCGCCAAACCCGTAGAACCGTCGGCACTGGAGGCGCGCCGTGGGAGAATTGCTGCCATTTCTTTGTAGCCTCTTGGTCTTGGGCGTCGCCGCCCGGCACGGCTTCGCAACGCTCGGCGCCACCGACCGGGCGGCCGGGCGCTTCGCCGCTGCTTGGGCGGACGAATACGCTGTTCGCCTTTGCGGCCGCGTGACCGCCGCCGACTCGAATCTCGCCGCCGCGGCTCGTTACCTCGCACTTCGCCTCCCCGCGCGGGCGGAGGCGATCAACAATGCCAGCCTTGAGCTCCGCCGCGAGCTCTCCTCGACCTATAGCCAGGTCCCGCCCCCCGGCGCCGCGGGCCGCTGTCGAACCAACGGTCCGGCGCGGCTCGCGGCGTCCCTCCACCTCGAACACCACCCCGGCCAACCAGACCCGTGGCCGAATTGGGTGACTCACTTCGAGCGCGAGGAGGCTCCAGATGCCAACCTTTGAACGGCAGCGTGGCGCCGCGAGCCTCGCGGCCTTGGCGATGATCGGCGTCGCCTTCGTCGGCGCCGCCTTGATGCAAGAGGCGCTGTTTTTTCGAGCCATGACGCGGAGCCTCGCGCTTTTCGACGCAGAGCCGTCGCCCCTGACGTGCGCCGACGACGCCGGCGGTTGGAGCTTTCGCCCACTCGCCTTGCGCGCCCCGGGAGCGCGGCCCGGCAGCGACCTGCCGTGCCTCCCACCGAGGCTCGATCACGCCGCGCCCGGGCGGGCCCGGACGCCGATGGCGCTTTGCCTGCTGGTGGCGCGGCTAGCGCTGCCACCGGCGACCCTGCCGGAGTTGAAATGCACTTAGGCATCAACGGGTGGCCTCCGATCGCGTCGCACATGGGCTGTTTGATCCTCGGCGTCGCCCTGGCGCATCTGTCGCGCGGCGCGGGCAACCCGGCGCCGCGCTTGCCTCGGCGCTCAATTGTCTTGAGCCTGCCGCCGGAGGCGCACGACGGGGCCGGGACGGGCACCACTACGCCGTTCAAACCGGGAGCGATCCAGCTCCTTCGCCGCGACGCCGGCCTTCCCCCGTGCCGCCTGACAGACGAGCCAGTGCAGCTCCTTGACGCGCGCGGGGGCGTCTTCGCTTTGCCTTGGACCGCGGCCGCGGCCGTGCCGGCGGTCGTCAAAGCGGCCAAGACCGCGACGCTCTCGACTTCCGACATCGGCGCGGCCGAGCGTTTCGTCGCCTGCTCGCGCTTACCGAAGGTGACTTATGGCGCTCCGTGAGTTCTTAGTCGTTGCCTGGACTTTGGGCGCACCGGTCGTCGCCGCGGAGGCCCCAGGCCGGAACTTGTTGCTCCATGTCGGCGAAACGCAAGAAGTCCAATTCCCCATCGGCACCGACCTAACCGTCTCTCGTCGCGGCGTCGTCGAGTTATTCCATGTGGAGGGCAGCACCTGGCAGATCACCGGCCTTCATTCCGGCTTCGTCGTCATCGACGGCCGTGATCCAACCACGGGAGAGGGCCGGCCTCCCCGGTTGTTCGTCGACGTCTCCACCCCGTCGGACAAGGAAGCGGCGGATCGTGCTGTTGCCTTACCTCCCACTTGGCCCGATTGGCTCTGTCACTCGAAGGCGATTCGTTGCGACACGGATGCCGCGATCATCACGGGCACGTTGGACGATCACCTCAGATACCTCCGAGCGCACGCCGTCTGCCGCGCGACGCGCAATTGCCAATTCGCCGTCGAATTGACGGCGGCCGCCAAGAGCCGCTGGATGGACCAGCTTCGGCGCCAAGTCGATGGCCGCTTTCTCGTCTCTGTGACGGCGGCCGGCCTCCCGGTCCTTTCGACAGCGTGCAAGACGACGCGCCGCGAGCAGATTGAGGGAGAGATCGACGCGCTGACCGATGGAGAGTTGGCGGCTGGCCTGCTCACTTGGCGTTGCCTTGAGGACACGCGAGGCCCAGCTTACCGCTTGGCGGCGAAGATCTTCTTGGTGGAAAGCAGCGCCGCCGACGAGCTGGGCTTCGAGGACCGGTCTCAGGTGGAAGCGCGCGGGCCCCCAATTGCCACGGATTTGCGCTTGCTCAGCCGACTGAAAGCCTTGGCCTTGGAGAGACGAGCCGAAATCTTGGGCCAGCCCAACTTCCGGCTGACGGCTGGCCAGGAGGCGGAGTTGGTGAACGGCGGAGAATTCCAGGTCCTCGAGCACTCCGTGCGCGACGGCAGCGACCGCGAGCTCGCGACCTGGAAGCAGCATGGGTTGGCCTTCAAACTAACGGTGGTTCCCCTCGCCGCTGGGCGGGCGCGCCTCACCTACAACTTGACGTTGAAGTCGCGGGTCGCCGACGCGGAGACAGCGCTGACCGTCAATTCTTTGAAAAGCGAGGTCGAGCTAGCGCTCGGCGCGCCGCTGCTGGTCGGAATCCTGGACTTGGAAGCCTCGGCGGACCACCAGCAGAGCACGCCGCCATTTTCTCACCTGCCATTGATCGGGCCGCTCTTTTCGACCAAGGGCCAGCAGAACAGCAAGTCAAAGCTTTGCTTGTGGTTATACCTCGAAGAGGACCCCGACGACGCGCCCCTGGTGCCCACTGGACCGCCCCGAGCCAGCGGATAATTCGTTTGGCGGGAGGTCGTTCCTCGCGGTAACTTAAGGGGAATTCCCAGTAGCTTCCGGAGATCCCTCGATGAAATACGCCGCGCTCAGCGCTGTCCTCGCCCTGACGTCCTGCAAAGTCCGCGACGATGCCGCCTCGGCGGTGAAGGACGCTCCGTCGCACGCCGCGGACCTCAGCACCTACGCTTGTCCGGCGAGCGAGAAGATCCGCGTCGCGTTTTTCGACGCCGACTCGACGCTCCGCGTCGCCAAATCGGGGGCCGTGTCGGCCAACGCCGCCGACGACGTCGACGTCTTGCCGTTCGTCGGCTCGAAGATCGGAGAACTGAACAAGGCCGGCTACCTCGTCGCCATCGTCTCCAATCAAATGGGCATTCAGCAAGGCAAGATCACGGCCGAGGCTTCGGAGGCAGCCCTGAGTCTCACGGCGCGCGGCTTGGGCGAGCTCGGCGGCCGCATTGATTACATCGGTATGGCGCCGGCCGACGACGATTTGCGGAAACCGAAGACCGGCCTGGCGTCGCAACTCGCGGGCCTTTTAAAGGACAAGTGCGGCAAGGAAATCGACCTCGCCAACTCGCTAATGGTGGGAGACTCAGCTTACAAGCGTGGCGTCGACGGCCCGAGCCCCGACGGGCGACCCGCCGACGACTTCAGCAACGCCGACCGCCTGTTCGCGAAGAACCTCTTCGCTCCCGACGGAGAATTGGATGACCAACACTTTCAAGAGCCGACCGACTACTTCGGTTGGAAGGCGTATGGCGTCTATAACATCGAGTCCCCCGGCCAACTCGAGGACTTTCTGCTGACGCTCGAAGCCAAGGCGAAGGCCGGAGAACCGGGCACCGATTCCGCCGCTCTCCTGAGGGAAGTAGAGACCGTGCGCCGGGTCAACGGCATGACCAAGAGGGCGATTCGCTTCGCGCACTTCAACGTCAAGGAGCTACGCACCGACAAACTTGTGAACATGCAGGATGCGCAGGTCGAGCGCGCGGCACTGAACATTCGTTTACTAAATCCCGACCTCGTGTCCATCAACGAGATCCAGTACGATTTGCCAGACGTCGCCACCGTCGGTCTCCCAGGCACCGGCGACAACATGAAACGCTTCGTCGCCCGCACGCACCTCGACGCCACCGGCTGGAGCTACAACCTGGCCCAAGCCAACACCGGCAACCTGTCGAAGAAGCAACCGGACGGCAATTACGCGATCAACCCGAACGCTCCAGGCGCCGACCAGCTCGCCGATCAGGTCAATTTCGGCACGTTCCCGGGCCAGTATTCGACGGGCTTCGCCACGCGCTTTCCAGTGACCAAGGCGACGGTGCTCACTGATTTGAAGTGGCGTGACTGGGACCAAGCGTTCAAGTTCGCCGATTTCAAGCTACCGAACGGCCAGCCGTTGCCTGACGACATGAGTCTCTTCGACAAGAACTTCAACGACGTCTTGGTCGAGCTCGCCGGCCGCCCGGCACATGTCGTCACCTTTCACACCGTGCCCGCCTTCGGCTTCGGCGGCTCAGCCGATGCCAACGTCCAACGCAATCTTGCCCAACTCGCGTTTCTCGAATGGTATCTCCTCGGCAGCTGCGACGCCGCCGACGCCTCGAGCGCCGTCAAGCGCTGCGAAACGGAGGCCAAGCCTCTCGAAGGCAACACGCCATTCATCGCCATCGGCGACTTGAACGTCGACTGGGGGACGACGGCCGGCGGCGCGGCGGTGATCAAGCGTCTGCTGGAGAATCCGAAGGTCAACAACTGGCGCGCCGAGAACCACGACTGGATGTTCCGCGCCGACCCGACCGACAAGCGCGCCCACATCTCCTACATGAGCGACGGCGTCGATTTAGGCAAGATCCAAAGTGAACTCGACTATTTCATCGTATCGAAGCAATTCAAGATCGAGGACGGCCGCGTTTTCGCGCCGCTTAGCTACTATCAAGAACACTCCTGCCACGACACGAAGGCAAAGGCCGACGCGGCGAAGACGCCGTTGACCCTCGTCGACGGGCGTGACATTTCGGTTTCGACTCGTTACGCGGATGACGGTACAAAGACCTTTTGCGTCGTCTCCGTCACGAAAAGTTTCGCGGCCTTCCGCAAGGGCAGCGACCACTTGCCGGTCTACGTGACGCTCAGCTGGGCCGACTGAGCATCTCTCAGGGTTCTTCGTCGGTACTCGTGTTTTGGGTTTCCTCCGGAGGGTTCGCGGGCGTCTTGACTTGTTGTTCTGCGGCTTGCCGCGCCTCTTCTTGGATTTTGAACGGATCCTCTTGAGGCTCGGGCTCGCCGGGCGAGACTTAACCTGCTTAAAAGTCCAGGTTAAGCTGATAGCCGAAGGTTTGCCTCTTATAGCCATTAAGTTCACTCGTCGACGTCTGGCTTTCAGAAGTGAGCCCGACGCGGTGGTAAAGAGAAGTCGTGTAGAAGTATTTCCATCCGAGGCTGATTGCCGTGTTGGTGTCTTTGCGACCGCCGTCCCAGGCCGTGAAGGTTCGTTTGGTCTGGCCGAGATCCAGGCCAAACGAATTGCGCAAGCTAGTGGCGAGCCCGAGGTCGAGCCTCAGCGCGACGTCCTTGAAGTTTTCGTCGACATGCAAGGCGTTGCTGTAAATCGCACCTCCCGACTTCAAGTCGAGACCGAGATGGAACGTCGGGCCATCGAGTGGGATCAACGACAGTCCCAGATAATGCACGTGCGCCGAACGGTCGCCGGCCGCCACCAACTCCCAGCGGATCGGGTCGAGGAGGTCGTCCCGGACGGGCAGGGGATCTTGAGCGAGCAGCGACTCGGCGCGGAGCATCAATCCGATGAGCGCCGGAGAACCAATGCCGACCGAGCCGCCGACTTCGTCCATCGCGCGCTGGTCGCCGAGGAAAATCATGCGTGCAAAGCCCTTTGTCTCGACCATGAACCAGCGGGGCTGATGCGGCTCGCCGCCAAAGCCCAGGCGCAAGCCCAAGCCGAGGGTTTCTTGGAAGAGCGCCAACCGGGCCAGGGCCTTCTCTTGGTAACCGTTCTTTTTTGCGTCGAAGCTGACTTGGAGTTTCACCGACTCGCCGCGCGCCGGCCAAAGGCTGAATCCCGCACCTGCTTCATAGGTCAGGCTCTTCTTCTTCGTGATAGCGCCTTCAGCCAGCGTCGCCAGGTCAACCTTGTCGCTGGCTCTTAGGACGTTCGAATCGTACCCGACGCCGGCGTCGAAGTTGACGTCCAGCCAGCCGTCGTCGTCCAAGCGGTCGTAGAATTTCTGCGCCGAGGCCGCGACGTCGGGCTGCTCTGGGTCCCAGAGCGAATAAGTGAACGAGCTCTTCGCCGCGACAGGGTCCTTGGCGTTGAAGTGAGTGACGCCGAGGTAGTAATTGAGCTGTTGCGAGTCCGGATACCCCAAGCTGTCGGCGGCCTCGAAATGCTCGACGGCCTTTTGCCAGTTCTTCCCATGGAGTTCGATCAGTCCCATGGCGAACCGCGGCTCGGGCGCGTCCGGATTGACCGCCGCGGCGACGTTCAAAGACTTCAGCGCCGGTTCATACAAATAGATGCCGCGATAGGCTTCGCCGAGCAGCAGCTGTGCTTCGTAGCTGTTGCGAATTTCGGCCGCGAACGGCGCCAGCGCCTCGATCGTGACGAAAAAGTCGCGCTGGCCGTTCGCCGTCCGCGCCACTTCGATGCCATTTTCGAGCGACTTCATTTTTTGGTCCTGAAGCAGCGTCAGACTTCGCCCCTCTTCGAGCGGCCTTTGCCCCAGAAGATAGAGCGGCGTGGTCTCGCCGATCAGTTTCGCCATACGTTTAGGATCGGGTTGAACCAGGACGGGCGGCGAATCATCACCTTTGATCATCACGACCTCGAGCCCTTGGCCGACGACGAAGCCTTTGCCTTCATGCGCCGATTTGCCTTGGTAAACGCGAGCGTTGCCCCGGAGCACGACGACGCGAACTTTTTCCGGGGCAAGCTTGCTCTCTGGTTCGTCGTCCTCGTCGTCCTCGCCTTTGATCGCGACGCGCGTCACCAGGACGTCGCCTAGGGCGTCCGTGTCGACCTGCAACCAGTCGCCGACGACGACCGACCAACGAGGGTCCTTCGCTTTTAAATTGCGGCTACGCAGGGTGCCGCGTTTCAAGATCAACGCGCGGCGCCCGGACTCCGCCTTGGACAGGTAAACCGCGGTGCCCGACGCCAACACGTGATATTCGTGGCCGTCGCGGCTGATTCGCATCTGTGAGTTGGCTTGCGTCTTCAGCTTTTCGTTCCACTCGACGACGCGCGGCACCGGACCGACGACTTGGAGCTTTTTCTTGTCGTAGCTGTAGCCGCGGCCGTTGACCGTGCTGACGGTCAAATCGTCCGAGCCGACGCTCTCGATGCCCTTGTCGTCCTCGACCAGCGGCGGATGGACCTTGCCTGGCTTGTAACCCGCCGGCGCCGCGAGGATCCGCACCGAGTACTTGAGGAAGAGCGAGCCCTTCTTGTTGAAGACGACGAACACTACCTTATGAACGCCGAGCCCCCAGTCGCCGGTGTCGATGTCGCAGCTCAAGGCGCGACAGAAGATGTTGTGAGCCATGCCCCACTTCGACTCGAGGCCTTCGCCCTTGGCCTTCACCTCGAGCGTCAACTGGTCGCCCTTATAGATCGCGAATTCCGTTTGGGAGTGCGAAGTGATGACTGGCACGTCTTCCGCAAAGCACGGCGCGGCCACGGACAAAATGCCCGCGGCGAGAGCCAGAACAATCTGGCTGATTGCCATCCTACGAATCATGCCGCCTACTCTCAAAAGCTCGCACCCTGAACCTGGGTGAAGGCATTCCTCA